>DATHVN010000137.1 GCA_035461305.1 Euzebyales bacterium
GACTCGGCGGCGCGCTGGGCTGGTACTGGTACGTCGGCCGCCAGACCGACGGCACCGCGTACCTGCGAACGACGCTCGACGAGCCAGCCGGCGCGTCGGGTCCCGCGCGCGCCCGAGCACTGCTCGCGCTGTCGCTGACCGTCCGCCCCGTCGGGTGCATCGTCCACCCCTCCGACGAGGGCTTCCACACTGCCGAGACCGCCGCGGGACTCTGCCAGGCAACGGGCGATCCGGTCGGAGCGGCCACCGCGGAACTGCTCGCAGGAGTGGAGGGCGTCGCGCAGCCCGACCCGACTGCCTCGTTGACGCGGGTCGAGCAGGCCCGCACGACCCTGCGCAGCCACGGAGACGCCTGGAGCGTGGCGCTCGCCGACTTCGTCGAGATGGAGATCCGCCTCCACCACGGCGACGTCGACGACGCGCTGGCGCTGGGTCGGCGGGCCGAGCAGGCGTTCGATCAGCTCGACGACGACTGGGGCCGCTCCGCGGTCATGCTGCACCTCGGCTAAGGCCTGCGTGTCGCAGGACGTCTCGACGCCGCCGAGGACATCCTCGCGCGCGCCGTCGAGCTCGGCCGCGACGGCGCGTTGCCGAACAACCTCGCCCGCGCCGCGTCCGAACTCGCCGAAGCCGCGTTGGACCGAGGCGACCCCGACGCCGCCCGACCGTGGCTCGACGAGTGTGAACGCACCGCCCGCGATCTCGGCAACGACACGCTCCTGGCGATGGCGAACCTCGGGCGCGCGGGCGCGCATCGCCTGCGCGGCGAGAGGCAACGGGCTGCGGAGCACTACGATCGTGCGCTCGCGTTCGCGCGTGGCTCGGAGTTCGTCAAGGGCCTCGCCCGCGCGCACACGGGGTTGGCCGCGACCCACCTGGACGACTACGCGACCGACCAGGCGCGCGCGGAGCTCGACGACGCCGAGACGCTTGCGGGGCGGCTCGCCGACGCGGGTATCGCGGCGTCGATCCTCGAACAACGCGCCCGCGCCGCGAGCCAGGATGGGCACGACTGCGAGCGCGACCGTCTCCTGCGCGACGCGCAGCAACTGCGGGTCGCGCACGGCCGACCGCCGGGTGCCCTCGACCGCCCCGATGTCGAGGCCGTCACGCCGGGACCTCACTGACGGCGTAGCCGGCTGCCGCTACGGCATCGCTGACGGCCTCGATCGTCACGTCACCGTGGACCGTCACGGTCCTGGCTGCGAGATCGGCGGCGAGCGCGACCACGCCGGGGACGTCGGAGATGCGTTGGCTGACCAGACGCACGCCGACACGAGACGACAGGCTCGGGATCGTCATCACCAACGTCTGGCACCTCGGCGTGCGGTCGCGGCTGTTCATCCGCGCGGCCGGACGCGGAAGCTGAACATCATCCCCGCCTCCAGGTGTTCCGCGATGTGGCATTGCGCCATCCACAGACCGGGGTTCGACGCGTCCATCAGGATGTCGACGACCTGGCCCGTCGGGATCAGGACGGTGTCTTTCCACACCAGGTTCGGTTCGGCCTCGCCGTCCCGGGTGAGCACCAGGAACCGCTCGCCGTGGATGTGAAACGGGTGGTGCATGGGGTGGTCGGACTCCATCTCGTTGACGATCCGGATCTTTACCTGTTCGCCGGAGGCGAAGCTCCAGTCGATGGCCGCGTTCTCCGCGCTGGTCGCGCGGTCCACGACCTTCCACCGCATGTTCGACGTGTTCGTGGTGCGGTTGACCTCGAGCATGAGGTCCTCCCACTCGATGCCGCCCTCCATCGCCTCGTCGTCGTGGTGATGCCCATGCGCACCCGCACCGTCCGGTTCCGACCCGGCGGCCCGTGGCAGCAGCTTCATCCCGCATCGCGGACACGACCCTGCCTCGTTGCGCACGACGTCGGGATGCATCGGACAGAAGTACACGACTGGACCGTCGATGTCAGTGTCTTCGGTGTCCATCTCGGCGATCAGCGCCAGGATCTTGTCGGGTGGCGCGAGCATGTACCGCGCCACCCGCTCACGCTCGGCGACCATCTCCGCGCTGACCCGCAGGCGCTCGAACGAGCCGACCGCCGCCGACGTTGCCTCGTCGGCGACGTCGAACACGCCAAGCTCGTAGGTGCGGCCGGGCGTCAGGTGCTGCAGCGGGACGGCGCCCGGCTCATCGAAGCGCATGTCGACGATCGCGCGTTCCGAGGGCGCGACAACGACCGCGTCGACCCACACCTCACGCTCATACCGGCCCGCATCCGCCCCCACCAACTTCATACGCACACCAGGCAGGGCGACCTTGAACACCCGCGTGTTCGCGGTGTTCGTCAGATACAGCCGTACGACCTCACCCCGCCGAGCGACGAACCGCTGATGGGTCGCACCGCCGATCAGCAGGACGTTGCCGTAGCGGCCCATCGTCGTGAACGTCGCCCCGCGAGGGTCGAACGGGGCGATGGCGCCGTCCTCGATGAGGATGTCATCAAGGGTGAGCACGATCTCGCGGTCGACCGCCGGCCAGTACGACGCATCGGCGGGCTCGACGATGACGTTGCCGTACAACCCGAGCTCCTGCGCGTAGTCCTCACGGATATGGGGGTGGTACCAGTACAGACCGGCGTCCGGGAAGATCAGTCGATGCGTGTACCTGCCACCCGGACGAATCGGGGCCTGGGTCTGATGTGGCACCCCGTCGAAGATCGCGGTAGGGACCGCCCTTGCGGGCGGCCCCCCGCACAGATCCCAGCGTGCGGAACTACCGCACTGGGCTCCTACCTTGGGTGCGAACGTCGAAGCGCGCGTCGGGCCAGGGATGCTGGATGCGGACCGGAGGTAGCCATCGAGCCGCAAGCCGGCTCATGCGTTCATTCCCAGTTCAGGCGGGTGCGCTGGCTGCGGCGCTTGAGCGCCCGATACCAGAGCCGAACCACCTTGAACCGGAACCGAGCCATGGCACGGCTGTTGGTTGGCACCGCGTAGTACGCGAAGTAGCCGCGCACCACGCTGGCCAGCCATGCCCCCTGCTCGTCGATGGGCAGATGCATCTTCCGTTTGAGCTTCACCTTGATGTCGTGAAGCTTGGCGTGCGTCCGCTTGGCGATGGTGGTGCGCTTGAGCTGAAACCTCCCGGCCCGTGTGGTCGAACAGATGTGCACGAACCCCAGGAACGTGAGGGTCTCCGGGCGTCCAAGCCCACGTCTGCGTCGACGCTCGGCGGCGAACCGTCCGAACTCGACCAGCCGGGTCTTGTCCGCCGACAGGTCCAGGTTAAACTTCGCCAGCCTTTCGGCCAGTTCAGCCTGGAAGCGTCGCGCATCACTCTCGTACTCGAACCCGACGGTGACGTCATCCGCGAAGCGCACGATGACCACGTCACCGCGCGTGCAGCGTTTGCGCCAATCATGGGCCCAGGTGTCGAACGCGTAGTGCAGGTACACGTTGGCGAGCAGCGGTGAGACCGACGCTCCCTGCGGTGTGCCCTGCCCGTCATCCGACCATCTACCGTCCTCGATGATGCCTGCGTTCAACCACTTATCGATCAGCCGCAGGACTCTCTTGTCCGCGATCCGGTGCTCGAGAAACCTTCTCATCCAACCCCGATCGAGGCTGGAGAAAAAGTCGCGGATGTCCGCGTCAAGCACCCAGTTCACCTTCTTGCGGGTGATTCCGACCGCGAGCGCGTCCAACGCATCATGCGGGCCGCGTCCAGGTCGAAACCCGTACGAGAAGCCGAGGAAGTCCTGCTCGTAGACCTCGTTGAGCACCTCCACAACCGCGCGCTGGACGATCTTGTCCTCCAACGACGCGATCCCGAGCGGGCGTTGCCGCCCATCCGGTTTGGGGATGTAGGTCCGACGAGACGGCTTCGCCCGGTAGCTGCCACGGTGGACACGGTCATGCAGATCCCGAAGGTTGTCCTCCAGGTCCGTGCCGTAGTCCTGCCAGGTGACCTCATCCACCCCGAACGCGGCACTCGGGTTGATCGCCCGATAGGCCGCCCGCAGACGGTCGACGGTCACATGGTGTAGCAGCGCCGTGAGCCTCGCCTTGCTGTCCTTTCGCGCTGCTTCGCGCACACGGCCCAGGGCATGTGGCACGTCATCTCCGCCGCTGCGTGCGGGACGTGGTTTGCTGGCCGTGTTCCCCTTGGCCGATCCCCTTCCCTCCACCGCCTCCGCCGCCGCATCACCGGCATTGTTCGGCCGCTTCGCAGGTACTACGGGACCGTCTGACTTCCCACCCTCGTTCATCTCGGGCGTACCGCCTTGGCGTTCCCCGAACGGCCCACCGCACGATCACCGCGGCGGGCAAGGATGGGATCTCCCGGTTCTCGCGCATGAAGGTTCCGTACATGCCCAGGGTCTTCGACCGCGCAGGGTCCTGCGACAGCTCGCGCATAGCGCTGCCGCAGATGTTGCCTTCCGCACGAACCGACGGCGTCGGCACCCCAAAAGACTATGTTTCGCGGCTCAATGTCCTGGCCTGCACGTACCCCTACCGACGCTTCGCCGACACCCTCACGGACGCC
>DATHVN010000138.1 GCA_035461305.1 Euzebyales bacterium
CACAATGACGTGGGTTGTGCATCACCACTGGGACGTGGTGCCCACTCGTGGCGGGACGATCGTCGGTACGCGTGGTCGGCGCTGTGGTCATGCTCGCGGGTCTTGCGGCACACGGCTGGAGGAGCAGGCATGCGCCGGAGCGGGCCGGCGGTGGGCGACCGCGTCCTGGGTGGGCGTGTGTCCTGCCTGTGGTGGGCGATGGGCCGCCGCTGACCGTGCTGCCCGGTCTGGGCGCCGAGCAGGGCAACCCGTCGGGCTCGGAACGCTGGCGACTGGTGCAGTCGGTCCGGCCGTTGACCGCGGAGTTCACGGTGTATGTGATCAGCCGCGGTCCAGGACTGCCGGCGTCGGCGACCATGCACGACCTCGCCGCTGACGTCGCGGCGGGATCCGCGACGAGTTCGCGGTGCCGGTCGACGTGCTGGGCGTCTCCCGGGCGGGGTTCTCGCCCAGCGGCTCGCGATCGATCATCCCGTTCTCGTGCGCCGTATGGTGCTGCTCGCCACTGCCTGTAGGCTGTCGGACACCGGCCGCGACGCACAGCGGCGGCTTGCCGAGCTGATCGCGGCGGGGCGGCCGCGCGCTGCCTGGGCGGCGACCGGACGCCTCATGGCGGCCGGCCGGGTCAGGGGATGGTTGTGGTCCGCGCTGCCATGGCTCACCGGACCGTCGAGCACGCCCGACGACCCCTCCGACCTGCTGACCGTGATCCGCGCCGAGAACGCCTGCGATCTGACCGACGAGCTGCACCTGATCCCGGTCCCAACGCTGGTGGTGGTCGGCGGCCGCGACCGACCCTACGGGCCCGACCTCGCTCGCGTCACCGCCCGCGGCATCCCCGACGCGCGACTGCTGCTGTACCCACGCAAGGGCCACATCGCCAGCGCGGCGCACCGCCCGGCCTATCGACAGATCACCCGCTTCCTCCGGAGAGCCGGCCACCGGCGACGAGCCGCTGACCGCCGCGCTGCACGCGGTCAGTTCGCTTGTCACTGTCGCCCCGCTGTCGACCAGGACGTGACGTGGCTCGCGTGGCGCGTGATGCAGTCCTCGAGCGCCGCGGTGACGCCGACCATTAACAGCGCCGCGACGAGCCGGCCGGCCAGATAGGGCAGCGGGCGCAACGGGGTACCACGCAATCGCTTGAGCACGCCATGGTCGCGCGCCACCGCGACGGGTACATGCGTTGGTAGAGGCGCCCCCGGCTCGGCGACGGTGAAGTCCTCGTCAAACCCTGCCTCCTGCAGGACGATGCCGATCCGTTCGCGGAAGTCCCGACCACCCGTCCGTGGGTCGTTTGCCAGCACGTTGACGCGTCCGCTGGTACGGCGGCGGTGCCCCTCGAGGATCTCGACAGTGGTGGTCTTCCCGGCGCCCTTGGGTCGGAGGAGGGTGCGAAGACCTCCCCGGTCCTCACCGCGAACGACAACCCGTCGACTGCGCGGACCGTCCCGTACTCCTTGCGCAGCCCCTCGACCTCCAAGGCGCCCATCGACTCACTCCAACGTCACTCAGGCACCGGCCAGCATGTGCATCGTTCCGGGTGTCTCCCTCACCCTCCCGCAACGTCAGCGCGCTCCCCGGTCAGCTGCGACAGTGCCGGGGCGCGGCCCAGCTGGAAGAAGCGCCGTGCGATCAGCAGGTACCAGACCCACAGGATCACCCCTGCGAAGGCCGACAGGGCCAGGCCCACAGTCGGCAGGTAGTACCCGAACCCGACGACGTTGCCGATGATCAGCGCATAGGGGACCGCTTTGCCGAACCGGTCGGTCCGCAGCATGACCAGCCCGATCACGATGCCGGCGACCTGCCCGACCACGTAGCTCACCTGGAAGGCGGTGCCCTCCCGCCCAGCCAGCAGGACCTGCCCTGCGGCGAGCAACGCGGCACGCTCGGCCGCGGTCGTCGCGTCGGTGAACCGTGCGCTGAGCGCCAGCATCTCAACGGACGGGTTGGAGGCGACGAACATCGCGATCGCCAACAACCACAGGCCGGTGGACAGCAGGACGACCGACGGGCTGGTCCGTCGAAGCGCGACGTACGCCGCCAGGGCGATGACCACCAGCAGGACGTTGTCGACCACCAGCAGCAGATCGAGGTCGACGAGGCCAGCCACCGGGTACTCGCGCAACAGGGCGAACCAGCCGGCCACCGTGTCCGGGAACGGGAAGATCGTGAAGACGGCGATCTGGATCGGGATCAGCACCGCCGTGAACAGTGCCGCCGCGCCCGCCGCGCGGTACGCGTCCGCCAGGAGGCATCGTCTTCACGTCCGACCACGGCATCGTCACGGTCGTCGATCGCCGTGTGTCTGGATGCCGTCTGCGTCATCACACGCCTCCTTCGGCATCGACCTCAGCCATGCAAGCGCGCGGGCGGGTCTGGTGCCAGACCGCAGTCCGCGGGATCCGAAGGACCATCGGCAGCCGGTGCGCCGCGGCGGTCGATCTCAAGGGTGCGTCTGGTTGCAGCGGGTCCAACGGCCCCGTCTCCGGAGCGCGTTGGCCCTGTCCCGAACGGGTGACACACGACAGAGTCAAGTGCTGCTGGTGGCGCCGGTGGACCGCCGATGCCACGTCGACGTGGGAAGGCACCGTCGAAAGGGTGAAGGGATGAGAGTCGAGACGAGGGGCACATCGGCGCCTGCGTCGACGGTACTCGCCGTCACGACCGGTGTGGACGTCCCGCGGCGTGTTCGCCGAAGCCGCGTCGTTCGCTCCTGGGCCATCGCGTGGGGCGGTGCGGCGACGATCGGCGTTGCGAACGCGGTTCTGCGTGAGGCAGCGTTCAGCGATCTCGGTGAACTTCCCGCGCATCAGCTGTCGACCGTCACGCTGCTCGTCTTCCTGGCGGCGTACATGTGGGCGGTCGAGCGCTGGCGCCAGCTGCCGTCGACGCGTACGGCGGTGCAGGTCGGTCTGCTGTGGGCTGGCCTGACGGTGGTGTTCGAGTTCGTGCTCGGGTTGTACGTCACGAAGCAGCCGCTGTCCGAGCTTCTTGGCGCGTACAACGTCGCCGCCGGGCGTCTGTGGGCACTGGTGCCTCTGTGGATGGCCGTCGGGCCGGAGGTCGTCCGGCGTCGCTCGCGGACCTCGACTGCGTAGGAAGGCAAGGTGATGGGTCGAGAACGCAATGCGACCGGCGCGGCCACCGGCGACGTCAGCGCATGACCGCACGCAGGCGGTGTGGGGTCCGTGGCTGCTGGGCTGGATGGGCCTGGCACTGCTCGCCGTGATGAACGGGACGGTCAGGCAGCTCGGCTACCAGCCGTACGTGGGTTAGCGCACCGCCCGGCAGATCGCCACGGCCGCCATGTTTGACGTTGGCAGGCCACGCGGCCCATGCCACGGCGAGCAGCGCAGCCCGCTGCTGCGGCATCCCACAGACACCGGTGGGTGGGACGTCTGGCATCCCGATGGGCGGGTCGAACGACGTACGTACAGCGACGTTCGCCCGTCGTGTCGGCCACGTCGCCAAGCGATGGTGGGCACCACGGTTCGGAGTCTGGCTGGCTGCGGGCTCAGGAGGAAGGAGCGATCATGACGGCCACGAAGCCGTCGGTGGGCTGGTACTGGGTCGCGGGCGTGCTCGCGATCGTCGGGATCATCGGCGCCGTCGTCTGGGGGCTCACCGCGTATGGCGCTGTTGGTGACCGTGTGGACGGGTTCGCCCGCGCGCCGCTGCCGGGGCGGGAGGTCGTGCCGATCGACTCAGCCGGGACCTATGCGGTGTTCTACGAGGCGGTTGACACGGACCGCGTCCCGGCGTTCGACATCCGGGTGACCGATCCGGACGGTGCCGCCATGCCCGTCGCCGGATACGGCGGGGACCTGCGGTTGGAAGACGCTGACGTCATCAGCCAGGTGGTTGCGACCTTCGACGCGCCGCGACCAGGCGACTATGTGGTCACTGCGTCCGGTGTGGCACCGGGTGCGGCGACGTTCGCGGTCGGAGCGATCCCGACCACGGGGATCGCCGCAGTGGTGGGCGCGATCGTGCTGCTGTTCGCTGCGGTGGGCACCGCGATCCTCATCGCCCTGGTGACGTTCGTGCTCCGCAACCGCAACACCGGTCGGCAGCCACCGGCGGACGCGGTGCCGCGGACACCGGCGGGGATCGCCTGACCCGTCGCGCGTCCGGGCGGCGATCGCCTGACCCGTCGCGCGTCCCGGACGCCGTGTGTGGGGGAGAGGGGCCCTGGGAGTCAAGAGTGATGATCATGGTCACGCAGGTCGCATCGCAGAACAACGGGAGGACAACGACGGCCAAACCGACCGACGGGCCACTGCAGGGTGTCCGGTGGCCGGTCCGGCGCCCGACGGCGTGGCTGGCTGTGGTGCTGGGGATCGTGGGGGTGGCGCTGGGTCTGGGGGTCGGCGCACGACATCTGCAGGTGGCCGGCATGTCGCTCACGGCCGCGGTGGGCCTTGTAGGACTGGCCGTCGGTCTGGTCGCGACGGTCGCCGGTGCCACCGTGTTGCTTCGCGGCATGCACGGTTGGCGGCGGTGGTGGGCGCTGCCGGTGGGATTGTTGCTGCTGTGGTTCGTGGCGGTGCCGTTGACCACGGCCGTGATGGTGACCAACGTCCCACCAATCGAAGTGCACTCGCAGACGCCGGCCGACCGCGGGGTCGCGTACGAGGACGTGACGTTCATGACCGCCGACGGGGTGCGCTTGTCGGCGTGGTACGTGCCGTCGCGCAACGGCGCCGCGGTGGTGCTGCGCCACGGTGCGACGTCGACCCGCTCGGACACCCTGGATGTTGTGGTCGTGTTGGCCGGGCACGGCTACGGCGTCTTGGCGACCGATGCGCGCGGCCACGGCGGCAGCGGCGGCGTGGCGATGGACTGGGGATGGTTCGGTGACCTCGACACGGCGGCCGCCGTCACCTTCCTCTCGCAACGGCCTGAGGTCCACGCGGACCGCGTTGGTGTGGTGGGTCTGTCGATGGGCGGCGAAGAGGCGCTCGGCGCAGCCGCGGCCGATCCGCGGATCCGAGCGGTGGTCGCGGAGGGTGTCAGCAGCCGTGGGACCGTCGCCGATGACGATCTGGTGCTGCCCGACCATCCTGGCCGGTGGATGAACGTCGCCCAGACCTGGATCCAGCAGCACCTGGCGGACCTGCTGGCCGACGCGAGCGCTCCGACGGGGTTGCGCCCGGCGGTGGTCGCGGTGGCGCCGCGGCCGGTGCTGCTGATCGTCGGCGGTGACGCACTGGGTGGCGAGGTCACCGCCGGTCGGCGGCTGCAGGCTGCCGCGCCCGACAGCGTCGAGGTGTGGGAGGTCGCGGGTGCGCCGCACATCGGCGGGCTGGCCACCCATCCGCAGCAGTGGGAAACCCGTGTCGTCGGCTTCCTCGACCGAGCATTGCAGTGAGTGCGGCGTGCTCCTCGGACTGGTATCGCCCGACCCGATGGGAGGGTGATCGTCCTGGATCCACGCGTCACCCATCCGCAGGTTGAGTCGTGGCGCTGGCCGAGGACCTTCGAGGTGTGGGCGGGGACCTTCGGCTCTTGGCGGTGACCCGGCTCGTGGGAGCATTGACCCAGTCGAGAGAGAGGGGAGCGTCATGTCTGCTACGCGTCCCATCACCCGACCGTCACCGACCGTGGAGCCAGCGGACGACGCGGTCGTCGACACAGATGGCGTCCGCGGGACGCCCACGGCCTGGCGCTGACGGCAGAGCACTCGGTCCGTCGGGATCGGAGGGGATCGTGATGTCCGAGACGCAGAGCAGTCCGGTTGAGGTGACCGGTGCGCGTAGCTTTGTGCGGCGTCGTCCGGTCGCGGCCTTCGTCGCGCTCGCGTTCGCGTTGTCGTGGGGCTTCTGGCTGCTGCTCTACCTGACGTCCAGTCCGGTCATGTTCTTCCTCGGTGCCCTCGGCCCCGCGATGGCGGCCGCGATCGTCGCGTGGCAGGTGGGGACGCTGCAGCCGTGGCTGGGGCGTGTGCTGCGCTGGCGAGTGTCGCCGTGGTTCTACCTGTTCGCCTTCGGCTTCCCGGTGCTGCTGTACGGCGTGTCGAACGCGATTCTGGCGGTGTTCGGTGCGCAGCCGGATCTGTCGCTGCTGGGTCAGCGGCTGCCGGCGTACGCGGTGACGTGGGTGGCGGCGTTCTTCATGGGCGGGTTGGAGGAGCCGGGCTGGCGCGGCTTTGCGTTGCCGCGGCTGGAGCAGCGGTACACCCCGGTGCGGGCGACACTGCTGCTGGGGGTGGTGTGGGGGCTGTGGCACCTGCCGGTCGAGCCGCTGGCGATCGTGGTGACGGTGCCGTTGGCGTTCTTCTACACCTGGCTGTTCAACCGGACCGGTAGCGCCCTGCTGTGCGTGCTGCTGCATGCGAGCATCACCCCCGCGCAGGAGCACCTGAGCCTGGTCGCGGACAGCCCAGTGGTCGACCTGACGATCGGCGTGACGTTGATCGCGGCCGCGATCGGCTTCGTCGTCGCCACCCGCGGCCGCCTCGGGCTGCCGGACGGCGGCATCGGGAACGACCCCGCGGTGCCTGCTGGCCCACCCGTCACGGACAACCAGCGGAGCAGGTCCTGACGGCCGAGGATGGCGCGTCCGGCTGCAGCACCGCCTCAGGGTCAACCGTCAGGCTGCCCGCACCACACGATCCATACGGCTCCGGACGAAGCTGCCGTTTCTGAGTTGCCGCACGGGTCGTGCCAGACATCGGTAGCCGTGGGCGTGCGCCTGGCGATGCGGATCGTGTGGACTGCGCCCGATGCCGAGCAGCAGGTCCCAGGCGTTCTCCGTGCCGACGACGAACATCAGCACCACGAACGCGGCGGGCGACGAGACCCCGAGCCGGGCTCCGGCGATCATGGCGACCGCCCCGACCGCCGGGATCGCTTCGGCCACCAGCGGGACGACGAAACGGTAGGCGACGACGACCCGTGCCTCGTGGCGTGGCAGGCGGGCCTGTGCCCGATCAATGCCGGTGATGACCGCCAAGCCGAAGACCGCAAGCGTCAGCAACACAACAGCCGCAACGACCGGTGCGAGGCGAGCGAGCATAGAAGTCCCGCCACCCGACGAGCGGCTCCGCCAGGCCCACGATGCTTTCCAACCGTTGCATGCGCACGATACGGCGACAGCCAGGCGGGCTCCGGTAGAGGCGTGCTCCACCATTTGACGTGACCGGCGGCGGGGATGGGTCGGTGGGCGACAGGGCAGGCGGCACGGGAGGGTGGACATGGCAGCAACAGACGAGCTATGGGACATCCGTGGGCGGACGGTCCTTGTCACCGGCGGCACGGGTGGCATCGGCTACGCGGCCGCGCGGAACCTCGTTCGGCGCGGTGCGCGCGTGATCATCACCGGCCGAGACGCCGACCGCGGCAACGAGGCGGCCGGATCGCTCGCCCGCGAGGGCACGAGCGCGTCGGCGACGTTCCTGCAGGCAGATCATGCGACGGTTGGCGGCAACCAGCGGGTCGGCCGCGATGTCCGTGCCTACACCGCGCGCATCGACGTGCTCATCAACAACGTCGGCGGGCTGATCGACACGCGCCGGGAGACTGCCGACGGCTACGAGTGGACGCTTGCGATGAACTTCGTCGGGCCCTACGCGCTGACGACCCACCTGCTTCCGGTGTTGCGCGCCAGTGCGCCGTCGCGCTGCGTCAACGTCGTCTCGGCGGCCTTCAGGATGTGGAAGCGCGACCCGTTCAACGACGTGCAATCGACGCAGGCCTATGTCGGCGGCGACGCGTACGCCCGCAGCAAGCTGCTCAACGTCCTGTTCGGCCTGGCGTTGGCGGGCCGACTCGTCGACGAGCGGATCACGGTCACCATGGTCCATCCCGGCGTCACCTGGACACGGATGACGCAGTCGCAGACGGCGCGCACCATGCCGTCGTGGAGGTGGGTATGGCCGGTCGTTCGGCTCATCCAGCGGCACGGGTCGCCCGACAAGGCGGCCAGACGGGTGGCGTACCTGGCGAGCGCTGCCGAGCCTGGGGCACGGACAGGCGAGTACTTCGAGCGCGGTCCCCGTCCCAAGCGTCTGTCTGCGCGTGAGCTGGACCCCGCAGTCCAGGAGCAGGCCTGGCACCTCGGCGCGCAGCTCGTCGAGCGTGCTCCGACCAGGCTGAGCGCGCAAGAGGGGCCAACGCCGTAGCCGTTGGACGGTTGCACCGCGGCGCACCCGCGCGCACGGCGGCTCTGCGCTCATGCGTTCCACTGCTTGACCCAGCGGTCCTTGAGCAGCTCCTCGCGGACGAATGGGTCGCCGCCGACCAGCTGGTCGGCGTACTCGGCCGACTCGGCGGCGAAGATGATCAGACCGCCGGAGCGGTCGGCGAACGGGCCTCCCTGGTAGCCGTCCAAGTGCAGTTCCCGCCAGTAGGCGGCGTGATCGGGCGCGACCCGGCGGACGCGGTCGGGGTCATCGGT
>DATHVN010000139.1 GCA_035461305.1 Euzebyales bacterium
GTGTTCACGAAGGAGCGGAGCCCCGGCCGTGATCCCTCCGGGGATCGGTCGTCCGGGGCTCTGCCGGTTCCTTCCCAGGTGATCGGACCTGCACGAGGCCGTCCGCGTTGTCCATGGTCCGCGGTGAGCGCCCTGGGCGGCACTCGTCCGACCTGCACCGTTGGGGTGATCATTCCCCGTTGGTCCGATCTCGGCAGTGTCCCACGGGGTTGAGCGCGGTGCCAGGACGTTCGGCCCTGCCTGTCGAGACCCTTCGCCCGCATTGCAGTCCGCCGGGCCTGGAATCGGGCCTGTCGGCGGTGGACGATGTGACGTCGCCTGCGATCTGCCGTCGAGGGACGGGCACCGACGAGGAGGCGGTGATGGTGGTGCAAGCCGCATCGCGCATGGCGCGCAGGATCGTCACGGGTTCTCTGGACGGTTGCAGGGCTCGACACCTCGGCATCGGGTGCCGCCATCACGGCGGCCAGCCCGCGACGGGCCAGCGCGAGCAGCCGGACGACTCCTGCTGCCGCTGCGTCGACGTGCGCCGTGATCGTGTCGGCGTTGAGTGCGCGTCCGTCCGGACCGGTGGAACACCAGGGCACCACCGTCGACCGGTGTATGGACGGTGAGCATGCGCATCCGGTCGCTGTCGAACGGGATGGTCGCCTGCCGAGACCATGCCGAGCGCAGCCGCCGTATACGTGCTGACCCCACGGCCTCGAGCAACGCCAGTTCGGTCCGATCGCCCACCGCAGGATCGAACGCTGCGTCTACTGCCACGCGCTCGACGGCCGACCGCCACGGACAGATCGCCATGGCACCGGTGCCGGCGATGGCTGCGATCTGTGACCGTGGCGACGGACCCCGTTACAGCCAGCCTGACCGTCGAGCGCGACAGACCGTCCACCCCCCATTCGTCGCGGACCCGTTGCGGCTGGGTCACGCGCGATAGCGCGATAACCGGACCCGGTCGCGTCCCGTCCTGGCCACCCTCCGCGGCCACTGGCCGGGTGCGTCCGGACGCCGGGACGTTGGACCCTGCACGGCGCCGTCGCCGCGTGCGATGCTCAGGCATCGGCTCGATGATTACCGGAGGTGAGGACATGCCGGTCGCGAAGCGTTGGACCGTCGACATCTATCTCAGTGAGCACCCCGAAGACGAGGTGGTGCACACCCACGCCGAGGCACGGCTGCACACGCAGGACGCCACCGACCTGCGCGGCCGCGGTGAGGCACGCAAGCACCCGAAGGACGCCGACGTACCCGAGATCGGTGATGAGCTCGCCGCCGCCAGAGCACTGTCGGACCTCGCGCACCAGCTGCTCCATGCCGCTGCAGATGACATCGAGGGCGTGACCCACCAGCCCGTCGCCGACCTCGTCGACTGAGCGCTGTGAGCCGGTCGCCGGCACGCGAAGTGCGCCGAGCGACGCGGGCCTCAGGCCGTGGTCCCGCACCGCGCGGCAGGGGACGTTCGTATCTGCACGGCCGCAGCGGCCCGTGGACGCCTCACCCGTGCACAGGACAGGACACGCGAGATGAGCACACTGCCCGCAGCACGCGCCGCCCGCAGCGCCGGCCCCCGACGCGCCTGAGATGGGTCGCATCGTCGTCGGCGTCGACGGCTCACCACCGGCCGACCGCGCGCTGCGGTGGGCAGTGCGTGAGGCCCGAATGCGATCGTCCGCCGTCGAGATCGTCCACTGCTTCGTCCAGCACCGCACCGGTCCCGTGACCCGCGCCCAGGAGCACCAGCTCGCCGAGACACGGCTCGACGCGATCACGACCCGCAACCGCGACGTGCTCGATTGCGTCAAGTGGAGCGCCGCGACGACCGCCGTCGGCGCTGTGCCCAGCAGCGGCGTCATCGCCGCCGCGGTCGACGCTGAGCTCCTCGTCGTCGGTGCCCGCGGCGCAGAAGGGTTCCATCGACTGCGGTTGGGATCCACCGGCTACCGCACCGCGGCGCGCTCGCCGGTGCCGGTCGCGGTGATCAGCGCCGACGGCGGCCGCCCCGAGGAGATGGACGCACAGCGTCCGCTGGTGGTCGGAGTGGACGGCTCACCGGCTGCGCACCGCGCGCTGCTCTGGGCGGTCGACGAGGCCCGACGTCGGTCGGTAACCCTGACCATCGCCCACGCCTACCAGCCCACCGTGCCGGCGACGCCAGAGGCCGCAGCAGCCGCGCGGCACGCCGCGGAAGCCATCGTGCGGGGTCTGGAACACGACACGGCCGGCGACCGGGTGACCGTGGAGACCGTGGTCGTGCGCGGCACACCTGCCGGCAGCCTGCTCGAACTGTCCGGCAGTGACCACCTGCTGGTCATTGGCACGCGCGGCGGTGGTCTGCTGACCGACATGCCGTTCGGTTCGGTCAGCCATCAGTGCCTGCACCACGCGTGCGGGCCGACGGTGATCGTCCCCTGAGGTCCAGAAGATGTGCCGCCGTGACCACGCTGCACGTCCCATGAGTCTGGGCGATACCACTGGCGCCGGCCGGGTCATGGGGACCTCAGGGGTGGGACGATGTGCCCTGCCGCTATCACCTGGCCGCTGGTCTACTGCCTGTGTGTCTGAACTGCGGATCGTGAGAGGAGCGCCCATGGCACCGGGGCCCGCAACGGCAGCGGTCTGTGACCGGGGCGACTGCCCCGCCCCGGCACGGCACGTGGTCATGATGCACGGTCAGGACTTCTACTTCTGCGGTCACCACACCGTCGAGCTGGCGCACGCGATCCGGTCGCACGACGCGACCGACGCACCGTCGAGGACACTCGGCGCTGACCACGCGGCGCTGGCCACGCGGCTCGACGGGCTGTTGACGGTGGCTCAGCCCAGGTAGCGCGAGCCGACGGCCGCGACCACCTCACCGCGGATGGCGTCGCCGTCGCCGACGGTGTCCAGCTGCCGTTCGATCAGGTGCACCCGCGCGGCGAGGTCATGGTCCTGCAGCACGTCGTTGATCCACCGCGAGAAGTCGCCGCGACCGGCGTGGTAGTCGATGACCGACGGGTCACAGAACCGCAGGTGCCGGTGGAACTCGGTGATGTTCGCCGCGACCGCTCCGTCACGGAAGTAGAAGCGCCGCGGCGCCGGCAGCGTCCCGTCGACGTACTTGTGCCAGTGGCGGATGTGTGGGGTGCGGCGTCCCCCGATGGTGCAGCGTTCCAGGCGGGTCGGGTCGCGACGGTCGATCACGAGCGCCGCGCCCGGCCCCGGATCAGCCAGGTGGGGTACGACCTCCGCGCGTGGCAGACCCGTGAACGACGCGATGGTGTCGGGTAGCTGGTCGCGCTCCTCGCCGCCGCCCAACGTGGCGATCATCACGTCGATGTCGTCGAGCACGTGTGGATCGAGCACCCCCGGCCGATAGGTCACCAGGCAGTACCCCTTGGCCGCGGTCGCACCGCAGTGGTCTCCTGCTCCGTCCCAGACGTCGGTCACGTGGGCCTCGTCCGCGATGATCCAGTCCGGCAGACCGGTCGCGGCTCGTTGCCGGTCGATCCCCTTCGCGGCTGCGCGCAGGTAGCCGTGCTGGTGTTCGGCGTCGAGGCCGGACAGATCGACCACGAGGCTGCCAGCGTGCTGCCGCAACACGTCGGCCAACGCCGAGGCAGGTGTGGCGACGTCGGTCGCGCCGACCACGAGGACCCGTCGCAGCCGCGCGAGATCGACGTGGTCTCCCTCGAGGTCGAAGATCAGCACCGAGTAGTCCCGGGCCATCAACCGCTCGGCGAACAGCCCGGCGGTGTAGGACTTGCCGGACTGGCTGCCGCCGGTGACGAGCACGTTGACCTGGGAGGCGGGCAGCAGCGCCGGACGTCCATCGTCGAGCTGTCCGATCTCGATCTGCCAGCGTCTGCTGCGCACGCTGGAGACTCCCTGCAGCACGGGGCCGCGCAGGAACGCCGCCACACCGTCGCCGTTCGGCAGGTCGAGGACGATGTCGGCGTGCCCCTTGAGCGCCTCGACCGCGTTGCCCACCGCCACCCCGAGCTCGCAGACGTCCAGCAGATGGTGATCGTTCTCGGCGTCACCCATCGCGACCGTGCGATGACGCGAGATCCCCAGGTCCGCCAGACCGCGCATGAGGCCCGTGCCCTTCGTCACGCCGGCGGGCAGCACCATCAGCTCCCCGCGGTTGCGGAAGAGCTGACAGTCCAGCCCGAGGCGGCCGATCTCCTCCAGCACCACGCCGGCGTCCCGCGCGGCGCACGCCAACAGGACCCGACCGCGGCGGACGGCGACATCACGATGCGCGAGCGCGCCACCGAGCTCGGGCGCGACCGACGCCACCAGATCACGGACATCGTCCTCGTCGGCCAGCACCGCGCCGTTCTCGGCGACGATCACATCGAAGTGCTCGCCGACGTCGGGGTAGACGTCACGCAGCTCCGCCAGGATGCGACCCGTCACCAGCAGCACCCACCGCCCTTCGGCACGGGTCTCACGGATCGCGTCGAGCACCGGCTGGCCCGGACGACCGGCGGTCGTGAGTGTGCCGTCGAAGTCGACGGCGACTGCCAGGAACGGGAAGGCCATCACACCCTGACGTTCGCACGGCCCCAGGAGTGATCGAAGGGCCGGACGGCCCCGGGCGGCACGCCCACAGGTCCCACGCCCGTGGTGAGGCACCAACTCGCGCAGCCTCGCAGCCGCACGGTCTGCAGTTGCGCTGACGCTGGTCAGGCAATACTGCCTCGACACGCGGCTGTCGCCGAGGGGGAACACGTACTCCATCACGTCTCGGACAACGCGCTGGAAGCCGGCGTGCTGGCGGCGTTGCAGACCGCCGAGGGCGCTCGGCTGGCCGCGTTGGAAGAGGCATCCCGCCAGCTCCGTGTAAGCCGCGATGACCTGTTACGCGACCGACCCGGGGGACAATCCCCTGCGCGTGCAGCTGCTGGTGCCGGCGCAGGCAGCCGGCATCCTGTTCACCGCCGATCCACTCACGGCCAGCGGGACCGGGCCATGATCAGCACCGCTTGGGGTTGGGCGTGACGATCTTCGGCGGGGCTGTACGCCCGACACCATCGTCATCGACAAGCGACGCGGCCGGGTGCTGTCTCGAGCGACGGGTGACAAGCGCTTATGACGGTGCGAGGCGATGAAGGCACGCGGATCGACGCTGTGCCCCGCGAGCTGCGCCGCGTCCCCCCTCCTGGATGACAGGGCCGCGGCGGAGCTCACCCGAAACGAACCGCCACGAGCGACGAGTGGCGGCGACACGAACCGGGCGACTACCGAGGCAGCGACCTCGCCGATGGCGACGGACCGCGAGTCCAGTCAACAAGGGCCAACACGCGGGTTCTGCGCCATGTAGTCACCCCCTTACGACGCGGTGAATCGGCGCGAGTTGTCATGTGCGCGACCCGCTGAAGCAGCGGAGCGGGAGCAGCGCGCACCCATCACCGGGAGCGACTCGCCGACGTCCAGGCCGAAGCACCGGAGTCGCCGACGGTGTGTGCGGCTGGCTGGGTGCGGCCGCTGGTGGCTGAAGCTCTCGGGTACGCCGGCGGCGCCTTGGCGTTGCTCGCGACCGCGATCCTGTGTCAGCGGCCATGAGAAACTCCCCGTAGGTGGCCACGAGCCGGTGGCGGCCATGAAGATTCCCCACTGGTGGCCACCAGATCTCCCCACGTTGTAGTCCGTGGCTCGTCTCGCCTGGGCGGGATGAGCGCCCCTCCTCGTTCACTCCGCGTCACCACACGTCGGAGGCCCCGAGGAGGGGACTGGTGAAGTCTTACGGAGAGATCATGAACATCTTGGATGCCTACGATCTGACGGGTCGTACCGCGCGGCCGCCGAGCTGGTCGGCTGTGACCACAAGACCGTCAAAGCCTGCGTCGAGCGACGCGACGCCGGGTTGCCGCCGCAGCCGCCGTCCATCGAGCGGGACCGGTTGATCGACGGCCACCGCGACAAGCTGGGCGAGTGGATGCGCCGGTCGGACGGCAAGCTGCGCGCGGACGTCGCGCACCGCAAGCTGGTCGCGCTGGGCTATGCGGGGTCGCCGCGGACCACGCGGCGGGCGGTCGCTGAGGCCCGCCGCGTGTACCGGGCGTCGCGGCGGCGGGTCTACAAGCCGTGGATCCCGAGCCGGGCGACTGGCTGCAGTTCGACTTAGGCGAGGGCCCGCGCATCGGCGGGCGCCGCACGCAGCGGTGGTGCGCATGGTTGGCGTGGTGCAGCTACCGGATGGTGCTGTCGTGCTGGGACAAGACCCTGCCGACGGTGATCGCGTGTCTGGATGTGTGTTTACGGCTGCTGGGCGGCGCGCCGACGCACGTGCTGTATGAATATGTCCCGCGGGTGTTGGGCGACACGCGGGACATAGTCCGGGTTCTGTGCCCTCCGGTGTTATGTGGCCGCGACCGCTAGTGGGCGGGGTCGGTGGGGGTGAACGGCTCGTTGGTGGTGGTGCCGGGCACATAACGATCAGAGTGAGGCGAGCCACGTGAGGAGGGTCTCGTCGGAGCGCCAGATTGGTGTGGTGGGGGATGCCGTCGAGGAACCCGGAGGTTCGGTGGCCCGAAGCGCAGCTTGCTTGGGCCCTGGTGTTGATCTCCGCAAGCGGTTGGTGGTGCTGAGATCGGCGTGGCCCAGCCATCCTCGGATGACGTTGACCTCGACGCCGGCTTCGAGCAGGTGAACAGGTGTGTCGGAACCGTGGGGGGTGATCCGGCGGCCGGTGCGGACGTCATCGGAGTCCGAGGCGTCTTCCAACGTGTTGTCCGCGCCGACGTTTCCCCTTGGTGCTCTGGTGCGTGTGCAGCGGCCGGGTCGTTGAAGGTCAACTATCTCGTTCGGTTCGCGACCGGCAACCTCGTGTACATCGGCGCGACCGATCTGATCCCCTAGATCACCGCCAGTGAGAACCGGCGGGACAAGCTCATCCACTCGGCCGTGCTCGCGCTGGGTCTCCGGCCTCCTGCTCGTAGCGACACTCGCCGACATGGCGTGCTGTCGCAGTCGCCACGCCGAGGCGCAGTGGTCCCCACGTCGCACTCGCGGCGTTCACACGTCGACCGTGACCCGGCAGCGCCAGGCCCCGGCGTTGCGCCGCAGTTCCATTCCGTGGTGGGTGATCGCTTTGGGAACGGCACCGCGCTGGTCAAGTGCGGCGGCGGGCGCCACGTGGAACGCGCCGTCAAGGCCGCCGTCGGCAGCGGATGTGATGGTGACGTCGACCGGCACCTGGTTCTCGGCGTCGAGCAGGTACAGGATCTCTTCGAGCAGGGCGACCAGAAGGTTCTCCCCGCTGTCTGCCGGGAAGGAGCGCGCCACGCTGGCTGACGCGGTGACGTCGCCGACGTCCGCGAAGGTCGCGACGAGGCCCAGCACGGCGTGACGCAGGCAGGCATCGCGGGTCGGCCCCCACGCCTCGACGATGACGTCGGCGGTGTGCGGCAACGATCGATG
>DATHVN010000140.1 GCA_035461305.1 Euzebyales bacterium
GTGACCTCACCAGCGACAGGGGCTGCTATGGCGCCCGGCCCGAGCGAAGTCCGCGGACGCCGTGGACTCCATGTTGGCTGATCAGTGCGGCTTGGCGTTCGGCCAGCGCGGCGATCGTCATCGCCGGTGGCAGGCCCGGAGCCCGTGGGAGCAGCGAGCCGTCAGCGACATACAGACCGGGGTTGCCGAACACCTGACCGGTGTGGTCGACAACGCCGTCGCCGGGGCCATTCGCGATCGCTGCGCCGCCGAACGGGTGGACGGTGAGCAGCCTGTCGGATTCCGGATCCACCGACGGGCTGATCCTGGTCGGGCGGTATTCTCTGGCGATCCGCGTCATGGCGGCGTCGAGTTGGGCGAACAGCCGCCGATCCAGCGACCGGTCGGTGGCGGTGCGAAGCTCGCGGCCGTCGAATTCCACGGTGCCGGTGGAGGCATCCCGGCCCATCCCGGCCAGGACCACACTGCGCCGCAGGCGCCGCCGCAGCGCGGCGGGCAGGGGCAACGCGTCGACGGGCACGCCCATCTCGGCGATGACGAAGCGAAGCTCGCCGTCCTCGGCCACGACGATGCCCGCCCCGGGGCAGGGACCGTAGCCGGATTCGCCGGCGGCTGGGGAATCGTAGACGGTCATCATCGTGTCCCCGCCCGCCGAGAAGCGCCGGCCCAGCGCGGGTGGCAGCTGCAGCGAACGGTCGCGATCGCGAGCGGCGAACAACAGGCGCAGCGTGCCGAGGGTTCCGGCGGCGACGACCACGAGCGGCGCCTCGGCCCGGTAGCGTCGCCGGGCGGCGTGGTCGACCCAGTGCACCCGGTAGCCGCCGGCGCTGCGTTCAAGCGCGACGACCTCCGCCAGCGACCGCACGTCGGCGCCGCAGCCGATCGCCTGCGGGATGTAGGTCCGGTCCAGGGAGCGCTTGCCGGGATACTCGCATCCCAACAGGTACGAACTTGACCGTCGTGTGCGCCCGGTCGCGTCGGCCGGCGGCCACGCGACGGCCAGCTCGGGACGGAACACCGGCGCGAACCCGCAGGACGCGGCCGCGCGCTCGAACGCGACGGTGCGCGCGGGGCGATCGGGCAACGGCGAGGGCCGCAGGGTGTCGCGCACGCGCTGGTAGTAGGGGCGCATCTCCGCGGCGGAGATCTCGGCGGGGAAGTAGTCAAAGAACGCGGGGTCGGGTTGCGCCTGCACATCGGCGTAGATCAGCGACCCGCCGCCGACGCCGCTGGCCGTCACCGCGGTCAGCCGCTGGAACCGGTGGATCTCCAGCAGGCCGCCGCGGTTGACCACGACACAGCGGCCCCGCTTGCCGCGCGCCGAACGCACGCCACGGACCGCATGGCGTAGACCCCGCAGCCCGCGCGGGAACGGCCGACGCCGGCTGCCCGGGGCTGCCGATGTGTCTCCCCACCACGGGCCACGCTCGAGCAGCAGCACCCGCAGGCCATGCTCGGCCAACCGTGCCGCGGAGACGGCGCCGCCGAAGCCCGATCCGATGACGATGGCGTCGGCGTGCGACGCGCCGATGCCCAACGGCCGCCGCTGCGCAGCCGTCGTCGTGGGACCATCATCACCGCCCAACATGGCTCCGCTCCTTCCGTTGGCTCGCGGAACGTCTGATCGCATGGACCACGTGGCCGCCTGTCATGCTGCGACGTTGATCGCTCGGGCGGTCAGACTCGTCGGACGCTCCAGCACGCCGAAGTCGTCAACCGTGACGTCGCCCAGGCCCGGGGTGTCGGCGAGCCGGTGGAACAGATCGGACGCGAGGTACGCAGCGACAGCGTCGGAGTTGGTGAACAGGTACACCCCGCCGTAGGCATTCGACGCGGGATCCGCCAGCCACACCTTCGCGACGAGCCCGGGTACCGCCGTGAACAGTGGCGCGACCTCCTCGCAGGCCTGCGCGTACTCGGCTGCAGACATGCCGTCGAGGCGGAAGGTCACAATCAACACGTTCATCTCACTTCTCCTCTCACTCGCGGAGTCCTGTCCAGGTGTCGTCGCGGGGTGCGTGGTCGGCGACGACCAGCGAGGCCCACGATCGCCCCTCGACGATCACCACCGACGACATCGCCAGCGCCACCGACTTGCCGTCCTCGCCGGCGATCTCGGCGTGCGCGGTCGCGAACCTGCGTCCGCGATGGGCCACTGTCGCGGTGGAGCGCAGCTGGTGACCGTCAGGCCACACCGGCCGCACGAACTGGACCTTCAGATCCAGCGGCGAACAGACCGCGCCAGAGGGCAACGTGGTGCTGACCGCGCCGGTCAACACGACGTCGGCCAGCAACGCCAGCACGCCGCCGTACACCGTCCCCGCCGGACTCGCGAGCCACGGCGTCGCCCGCAGCGACAGCGCGGCGACGCCATCCTCCGCCGCCGGGTCGTGACAGCCCAGCAGCTGCGAACACGGCGCGAGCGGCAGCTCGCCGCGCCGCTTCGCGTCCACGACCTCGACGAACGACCGCTCCCCCCACATGCCCGCCATCGGTGGCGGCGCCGGCCGCTCGTACGGGTGCGGCGTGTCGTAGGCGACGTCGGGCGCCTCCGGCAGCTGCTGCGACGCCGCCGGCATATCCACGCGGATGACGTAACACCGGGAGGTCGCATGCGCGATCAGGCGACCGCGGCCGTCCTCGACGGTGCACTCGGCCAGCCCGAGTGAGTCGCCGACGTCGATCGGCCGGGCCCGCGCGATCAGGCGGCCGCTGTCCACGTCGACCGGACGGAGGAAGTTCATCGACACGTCCGATGTCGCGACCAGGGCGCCGGACGGCAGCGTGACCTGGACCGCGCCGGCCAGGGCCGCATCCGCCACCAACGCCGACGTGCCCGCGTGGAACACCCCAGCGTCGGAGCGTAGCCACGGAGTGGCCGGCATGACGAACGTCACTCCAGCGGGTCCGACGGTCACGGGCCGAAGGCCGACCAGGTAATGGATCGGCGGGGCAGGCACGCGCCGACCCCACGCCGCACGCATGCCCTCCAAACCCGACAGACCCAACAGCCTGGGATCCGGAGCGCTGCCGCGAACCGGCTCGTCATCCATCCACGAGCC
>DATHVN010000141.1 GCA_035461305.1 Euzebyales bacterium
CCGGGCGCTGCGGACGCCCGCACGCACGTATCATCGTCGGCTTGCGTACGCACGGCCAGCGAAAGGGCGCCCTGGCCGGCGACGCACGCACAATGAGCGAGGAACGGATCGACCCAATTGGGTGGATCCGTTCCGTGTTGACCGAACAAGGACGACCACCGTGACCACCGCACTGCGAAGCGCCGATCGCTGGTCGGCGCCGTGCTCGCATCAAGATGCTCGGACCTGCTTGCCGGATCTGCATCGGCCTCGAGCGCGCCGAGACCGCAGCAACTCACCGCCGACGTGAAGGCTCACCGGATCACGTTGCAGCGGGCCGCCAGCGCTTACGATGCACTGCTGACCGAGCCGTCCCCGGATGCGGTCGGCGACCGACGTCGACCCGCTGGAATGGCCGATCGAGGGACGGCTCGCGTCGACGTACGGTCCCCGGCATGGGCGCATGCGCCGCGGCATCGACGTCGCGGCACCGACCGGGACACCGATCCGCGCCGCCCAGGACGCAGGGTGGCGTTCGCCGGCTGGAAGGGCGGCGACGGCAATACGGTCGAGGTCGCCCACGACGCGCAGCGGACCCGGTCGGCCCACCAGTCCGAGCTGCTCGTTTCCATCGGCGACACGGTCGAGCGCGGCCACGTGATCGGCCGCGTCGGCACGACCGGGTCGTCAACCGGTTCACACCTGCACTTCGAGGTCAGCGTCGCCGGTCGGATGTCGACCCGCTGAGCGTGCTCCCGATCCGGAGCTGACGCACCGGTCGCAATCCCCGTCTGCCCGTCAGTCGTCGCCGTACTCGGTAGCGTCGACGGCGACACAGCATCTTGACGGTCCTGACTGACCGGTTAGTCTACGCCGCAGCCACCCGACTGAAGGGCCAGCCGTGCAGCACCCGTTCCTCGCCGGAGCCAGCACCGAACAGGCGGGCGACGAGCTCGTGATCATCGACCCAGCCACCGGACAGATCGTCGACACCGTCGTGGAGGCGGGCGCCGACGGCGTCGACCGGGCCATCGCGGCCGCGCAGTACGCGGCGCCGGAGTGGGCGGGCACGCCGGCGGGCCGCCGGGGCAGGATCCTCGCGGGTGTCGCCGACGCGATCGACGCCCACGCCGGCGAGCTGGCGCCGCTGCTGACCGCGGAGCAGGGCAAGCCGCTGCGCGAGTCGCACCTCGAGCTCCACCGCTGCGCCGAGACCCTACGGCACTACGCGGGCCTGGCCCTGAACATCCGCGGCAGCGCCGTCACCGACCTCGACCCCGACACACGTGGCATGGTGCTCGCCCGTCCCGTCGGCGTCGTCGCGGCGATCGTGCCATGGAACTTCCCCACGACGCTGCTGGCCAACAAGCTCGGTCCCGCACTGGTGACAGGCAACACGGTCGTCGCAAAGCCCGACGAGACGACTCCCCTCGTGACGCTGCGCCTCGCCGCCATCGCGCACGAGGCCGGTCTGCCGGCCGGAGTGTTCAACGTCGTCTGCGGCACCGGCGAGGTGACGGGCGCCGCGCTGGTGACCCACCCTGGGATCCGCAAGGTGGCCTTCACGGGGTCGACGCCGGTCGGCAAGCAGATCATGGCCAGCGCCGCCGACGACCTCAAGCGCGTGACGCTGGAGCTCGGCGGGTCCGACCCGCTGATCGTCTGCGCGGACGCCGACGTCGACGCCGCCATCAGCGCTGCGTCGATGGGCCGGTTCTTCAACTGCGGCCAGGCCTGTCTGGCCGTCAAACGGGTGTACGCCGACGATGCCGTCGCCGAGCGCGTCGCTGACGGGCTGGGTCGCAAGGCGGCCAAGCTCGTCGTCGGCCCCGGCATGGCGAAGGGGACCCAGATCGGTCCGATGCACGCCGCCGAGGGGCGGGACCTGATCGCCGCCCAACTCGCCGACGCCGTGGCATCCGGCGGTGAGGTGTTGGCGGGCGGTGGCGTCCCCGAGGGCGAGGCATACGACGATGGCTGGTACCACGAGCCGACCGTCGTGTACGAGCCCTCGCACGACTCCCGCGTGTCGACCGAGGAGACGTTCGGGCCGGTGCTGCCCGTGTGGGCGGTCTCCGGCCTCGACGAGGCGATCGACCGCGCCAACGCATCACCGTTCGGGCTCGGCTCGTCGGTGTGGACGAGCAACCTCTCAGCGGCCATGGCGGCCGCCGAGCGCATCGAGGCCGGCTACACGTGGATCAACGCCGCGACCAAGGTGTACGACGAGCTCCCGTTCGGCGGCGTCAAGCAGAGTGGCTACGGCAAGGAGCACGGCATCGAAGCGCTCGGCTACTACACGGAGCAGAAGTCGGTGGTCATCCGCGCCTGACGGCTCGCCGACCGCCGCACGTCGGCGTGGGGCCGTCGGCCGCACAGGGTGATCGGCCTGACGCGCATCGGCGGCACACGGTGAGGGGCCCGATGGAGGCCGCATCAGCGACGGGGCAGGCGGACGCGCTGAGCGCCATCCTGGTGACGCCACCCGCGCCTGCAGGGCCCGGCCCCGACGACCGCTGCGAGCAGATCCCACCGTGCCAGAGCCCGATCCTCCGGCCGCCTCGACACCACCGGCTGCCACCGTGCGCGACGTCTTCGCGCCCGAACGGCGCGCCGCGGCGACGGCGATCCTGTTGACGGTCGCGCTGGCGGCGTTCGAGGGGCTAGCCGTCAGCGCGGCGCTGCCGCAGGTCGCCGCCGACCTGGGCAGCGTCGACCTTCTGCCCTGGGTCATCACCGCCTTCGGTCTGACATCCGGTGTGGCGACGGTCGCGACCGGCGCACTGATCGACGGCATCGGTGCGTCCCGGGTGTTCCGCGTCGCGGTCGCGTTGTTCACGATCGGCGGCGTCGCCGCGGGGCTGGCCGGGTCGATGCCGTGGATGATCGCGGCGCGCCTGGTCCATGGGGCGGGGGCCGGCGCCACGATCGCGGTGGGGCTCGCAGCCGTCGGGCTGGTCTTCCCGCGGGAGCTGGTGGGACGCGCCTTCGCGCTCAACTCGACCGTCTGGGGCGTGATGGGTGTCGCCGCGCCGGCGCTGGCGGCCGCGATGCTGACGGTAGGGTCCTGGCGCTGGATCTTCCTGGTCAACCTGCCGCTGGGCCTGGTCGCGCTGCTCGCCGGCTGGCGGGCGCTGCCGGACCACGGCACCGCGCAACGGACCCCGCCCGACGTCGTCGGCCTCGGACTGGTCGCCGTCTTCACCGCGCTGCTGCTCATCGGCGTGGATGCGCTGGGCCCCGGATCCCTCGCGGCCGGCATCGTCGCCGTCGCGGTCGGCTGGGTGTACGTGCGACGGGCGCGCGGGCGCGACGCCGCCGTCATCCGCCCCCGACACGTGCTGGACGCTCCGTTCGGTCCGCTGGCGTGGTCGATCTCGCTGCTGCTCACGGGCGCCATCGCGGTCGCGTCCTTCGTCCCGCTGTACGTCCAGGGTGGGCGCGGTGCCGGTACGGCGCTGACCGCCTGGTCGGTGCTGTTCTTCACCGTCGGCTGGACGACCGGGGCGAACGCCGGATCCAAGTTGCTCGACCGTGTCGCCGAATCGACGGTCGTGGCCGGCAGCTTCGCCGTCGCGGCACCGGCTGCCTTCGTCGTCGCGGCGCTCGCGGCCGTCGACGCCCCGCTGTGGATGGTCTTCGTGGCGCTCACCGTGCAGGGCATCGGCGTGGGTGCGGCCACCAACGCCGCGCTCACGCTGCTGCGGGCGGTCGCAGGCGACGATGAGCTGGGCCGCGCCACCGCTGCCCACCAGTTCCTGCGCAACCAGGGCATCACGGTCGGGGCGGCGCTCGGTGGGGCGACCATCCTGGTGGTGGTGGCCCGGCGCATCGGCGACATCGAGCGGGTCCGCGACCTGCTGGCGGGTACGACCGACGTCACCTCGGCGGCCGTTGCCGACGCCATCGCCGTGGGGTTCGCCACGGCCGCACTCGCGGGCGCGGCCGTGATCGTCGCCGGCGCCGTTCCGCTCGTGGCACTGCGTCGCAGCCTGGCGGCCGCCCGTCGCCGCCGGCGGGGCTGACGGCCCGACGTCAGCGGTCCGCCACGACCGCCCAGGCGCCCGAGCGCAGGCGCCACACCGTCAGCGCCGCGCGCGTGACCATCATGACGACCATGCCGACCCAGATGCCCGGCAGCCCCCAGCCGAAGTGCAGCGACAGCAGGCAGACGGGGACGAGGCCACCCAGTGACGCGAGCGCGGTCGACCACCACAGGAAACGGAAGTCCGCGGCCCCCATGAGGATGCCGTCCAGCACGAACACCACGCCGCCGATCGGCTGCAGCAGCGCCACCAGACCCCAGACGGCCCGCGCGGCGGCCAGCACGTCCGCGTCGGTGGTGAACACGGCGGGCAACACGTCGGCCGCGAGCAGGTAGACCGCACCGACGAGGAAGCCGAAGCCGGTCCCCCACGCCAGCAGGCGCAGGGCGGTGCCGCGGGCATCGGCGACGAGGCCGGCGCCGAGCGCGGTCGCGATCATCGCCTGCCCCGCGATCGCGAAGCCGTCCTGCACGAGCGCCAGCATCGTCCACAGCTCGCGCGCGATCTGGTGCGCGGCCACCTCGACGGTGCCCATGCGCGTCGCCACCGCCGTCGAGATCAGCAGGCCCGACAGCAGCGCGGCGGTCCGCAGGAACAGGTCGCGCGAGATGCCGACGATGCGGCGCATCGCGGCCGGCTCGACGCGCAGCGCCGGCGGAGCCAGACGCCGTCGCCCGAGCACGAGGAAGGTCGCGGCTCCGACGGTCTGGGCGATCAGCGTGCCCATCGCCGCGCCGGCGATCCCCATGTCGAGCGGGTAGATCAGTACCCAGCTCAGCACGGCGTTGCCGAGGTTGACGGTGATCGTGATCCACAGCGGCGTGCGCATGTCCATGCTGCCGCGGAAGGCACCGTGACCCACGAGCACGACCAGCACGGGCACCGACGCCAGCGCACGGATGCGCAGGTAGACCTCCGCGGCGCCTGCGACCTCACCCTCGGCGCCCATGAGGCGCACCAGCAGGGGGGCCGCCACTTCGAACGCGATGGTGACCGCCACGCCGAGCGAGACGGCCAGCCACAGAGCCTGCAACGCGTAGGTCGCGGCCTCCTGAGGCCGTCCGGCGCCGCGCAGGCGCGCGACCTCGGCTGTCGTGCCGTAGGTCAGGACGTTGAAGCCGAAGAACGCCAGCGTGAACAGCGCGACGCTGACGCCGAGGCCGGCCAGCGGCACCGCGCCGAGCCGTCCGACGAGCGCGGTGTCGACCAGGCTGAGCAGCGGATCGGCCGCCAGCGCGGCCATGGCAGGCAGCGCGAGCCCGACGATCTCACGGTCGCGGGTCGCCAGGCGCATCGGGCCACCCTACGGTGGACCGGTCCGAGCACCGGAGCCCACCGTGAGCGACGATCTGGTGCTGGCCGACGGCACCACGATCACCGCCGACGAGCTGGATGTCAGCTTCGTGCGGGCGGGCGGGCCGGGCGGACAGCACGTCAACACCAGCGCGACGAAGGTGGAGCTGCGCTTCGACGTGGCTGGCAGCCGGTCCCTGGACCGAGCCCAGAAGGATCGCGTCACCGCAGCGCTGGCGTCCAGGCTGACGACCGACGGCGTGCTCGTGCTGCAGGCTGGTGAGTTCCGCTCGCAGGCACGCAACCGCGAGGCCGCGGTGGGACGCCTGCGCAACCTGCTCGACGATGCGCTGCGGCCGCGCCGCCGGCGCATCCCCACGCGCGTCCCGCGCGCCGAGCGCCGCCGGCGGCGTGAGCGCAAACGCCGTCGCAGCGAGCGCAAGCGGCTGAGGCGGGCGCCCGACCCGGACGCCTGAGCAACTCCGCCGCGCCCGCCGGACGACCCGCTCACCCGCGCGTCCGCAGGGACCGCCAGTGCCGCTCGGCGTCCTGCCAGACGTCGAGGGGCTCGATCACGTCGGTGACGGCTTCGAGCAGCACCTCGAGCTCGTCGGTCCCCAGCGCCGTCGCCCGCGTGGGCTCGATGTGCGCGAGCGCCTCGGTGATCGCCGCGCGACAGGCCCGCCACTGCGGCTCGACCTCCGCGACGTGCCACGCGCCGACCTCGCCTTCCACGGCCCGCAACTCGTCGCGCAGCAGGTCCAGCCCGACCGGGATCGGCACGGGGTCGACCCGGCCGACCGGCAGGCAGCCGAGCAGCGCCTGCCGCGCGTCCTCGACCCGCTGAGCCTGCGCGGCGAAGGCCGCCCATGGCGCGGACAGGTGAGCGGGCATCCGTCTGCGTCTGAACACGGTCCACACGCTACGACGCAGCGGTCGGCCATGGGCCGGGCCGTATCGCACGGCTAGGGTCGTACTGCCGACCGACACCGGGACCACGACGACCGATGCCTCTGGATCTCGCGCGCTACGTCCACGACGTCGCCCTGCGCGACGGCCGGACCGTGCGCATCCGCCCCATCCGTCCGGACGACCTCGACGCGATGATGGAGATGTGGTCGCGCCTTTCGATGGACACCATCCGGCTGCGCTTCTTCGCGCCACGCCGGATGGAGCGCGAGCAGATGCGGCACTTCACCGAGGTCGACTACGAGGACCGCTTCGCGTTGGTCGCCGCACGCGGTGACCGGCTGATCGGCGTGTCGCGGTTCGACCGCCTGCCCTACGATCGGCACGCCGCGGAGTTCGCGGTCCTCGTCGAGGACGCCGAGCAGGGCAATGGTGTGGGGACGGTCCTCCTGCGCGGCCTGCTCACACCGGCCCAGGACCTCGGGGTCACGAACTTCAAGGGCAGCTTCCTGCGCGACAACCGGCGGATGCGGGAGGTGCTGACCGCCGCGGGCCTCGAGCCGGTCTTCACCAACGTGGACGGGGCCGTCGAGACCAGCTTCCGCGCCGTGCCGTCGGATGCGTTCCTGCGCAGCGCGGACGAGCGGGACCGTTGGGCCGCGGTGGAGGCGATGCGGGCGGTTCTGATGCCGGACACCGTCGCGGTGATCGGCGCGTCCCGGGACACCGACAAGCTGGGCGGCATGGTCTTCGCCAACCTGCGTCGGCGGTACCGCGGGACGCTGTTCGCGGTCAACCCGCACGCCGAGGAGGTGCAGGGCGAGCCGGCGTACGCGACGGTCGACGACTGCCCGCAGGTGCCCGACACCGTGATCGTGTGCGTCCCGCCCGCCGCGGTCGTCGATGTGGTCATCGCCGCCGCGCGGGCGGGCAGCCGGGCCGCCGTGATCATCACGGCCCCGGGCGCCGACCTCGGCGGAGCCGACCTGCTCGACGTCGCGCGGTCACACGGCATCCGCGTCGTCGGGCCGGCGAGCATGGGCGTGCTCAACGCGACCGACGACGTGCGCATGAACGCGACCGTCTCCGACGCGTTCCCCGACCCGGGGGGCCTGGCATTCCTCAGCCAGTCAGGTGCGCTCGGCCTGGCCGTCCTCGCCCGCGCGCGTGCGCTCGGCCTCGGGCTGTCGAGCTTCGTCAGCGTCGGGGCCAAGTCCGACATCTCGGGCAACGACCTCCTGCAGTTCTGGGAGTCCGACAACGCGACCGACGTGATCCTGCTGTACCTCGAGTCGTTCGGGAACCCAGAGAAGTTCGGTCGGATCGCCAGGCGCGTCGGCCGCTCGACGCCGATCGTCGTCGTCAAGGCGGGGCGCAGCACCGCCAGCGAGCGCCGAGCGGCCGGCGGCCGGGCGGCCTACGCCGACGACGCCGCCGTCGACGCGCTGTTCGCGCAGGCCGGCGTCATCCGCACACGCACGCTCGCGGAGCTGTTCGACGTCGCGTCGGTGCTGTCGGCCCAGGCGCTGCCCGTTGGGCGGCGGGTGGGGATCATCAGCAACGGCAGAGGTCCGGGGACGCTTGCCGCCGATGCCTGCGACGCGGCGGGCCTCGAGATCAGTGAGCTCTCGCAGGCGACCCGCGACCGGCTGGAGGAGCTGCTGCCGGTGTCGACCCGGATCGACAACCCGGTCGACATCAGCCCGGCGACGCCTGCACCGGTGTACGGCGACGCCCTGCGCGCCGTTGCCGACGATCCGGCCGTCGACCTCGTGCTGTCGGTCTTCGTGCCACCCATCGGCACCCGTGCGGGTGACATCGCGAAGGAGATCGCAGCGGCCCGCGCCGACATCGACGATTCGACGCCGATGGTCAGCGTCGTCATGGCGGTGACCGACGACACCGGCGACGGCGCCCGGAGGGGTGTGCCCACGTTCGCCTTCCCGGAGGACGCCGCGCGGGCGCTGGGTCACGTCGCACAGTACGCCGAGTGGCGGCGCCGCCCGCTCGGCCACGTGGTCGAGGTGACCGACGCCGACGTCGACGCCGCCCGGTCGATCGTCGAGAATGCGCTGGCCGACAGCGACGATCGCGACCTGAGCGACGCGCAGATCCACGAGCTGCTGGGGACCGTGGGATTGACCATCTCCGAGGACGGCGCGGCCCGCGACGACGGCGTCACGATGGTCGTCGGCGTCCGTCACGACCCGATGTTCGGATCGGTGCTGCTCGTCGGCATCGGCGGTGCACTCGTCGACCTGCTCGCCGACGTCCGGATCCGCCTGCATCCGGTCACCGAACACGACGTCGACGACATGCTCGCTGAGCTGCGCGGCTTCCCGCTGCTCATCGGCGACACTGGCGCGCCGCCCGTCGACCTGGACGCCCTGCGCAACGTGCTGTTCCGCGTCAACGCGCTCGTGGAGGCGGTCGACGAGATCGATGAGCTGGACCTGCAGCCGGTCGTCGCGATGTCCGACGGGATCCGGCTGGCAGGGGGACGCATCCGCATCGCCCGGCACGGCCACGGCGTGTGAGCCGCGCCGCCTCGTCACCGGCGGTGTCGACGACCGACCGGCCCCTGAGCGCCGCCAAGCAACGTTGTTGCATGCCGGCCGCGGAGAGATCCGCGCAGCGTGCGTACGATGAGTGGTCACGTCACTGGCGGGATCACGGGTGGCGTGATGACACCGAGCCCTCGACCGGACCACAGTCGACAATGCACGACACATTCCTCGACACGATGCGGCGGCGCGTCCTCGTTCTGGACGGGGCGATGGGCACGTCGCTGCAGCAGCAGGACCTGTCGACGGAGGACTTCGGCGGCCTCGACGGCTGCAACGAGGTGCTGGTGCGCACGCGTCCGGACATCGTCGCCGACGTCCACACCAGCTTCCTGACGACCGGCTGTGACGCCGTCGAGACCAACACGTTCGGCGGGGCGCCGTGGGTCCTCGACGAGTACGGCCTCGGCGACGACTGTGAGGAGCTGAACCACCGCGCGGCCGAGATCGCGGCGCAGGCGTGCGCCGACGTGCGCACCGGCCGTGACGCGGGGCCGTGGGTGATCGGCTCGATCGGGCCGGGGACCCGTTCCCCCACCCTGTCCCTCGCCAAGGATGAGACGGCGGCGGACCACATCTCCTACGACGCGGCCGTCGCCGGCTACGAGCGGCAGGCCCGCGGCCTGCTCGCGGGGGGCGCGCAGGTGCTGCTGGTGGAGACGTGCTACGACCTGCTGCAGGCGAAGGCGGCGATCTGGGCGAGCCATCAGGCCATGGACGCCGAGGGCGTGACGGTGCCGCTGCTGTGCGCCGTCACGATCGAGCAGGGACTCGGCACCATGCTGCTGGGCAGCGACATCAGCGCCGCCGTGACGGCACTGACCCCTATGGGCATTGACGCACTGGGCCTGAACTGCGCCACCGGGCCGGCCGACATGCGCGAGCCACTGCGGCACCTCTCGCGACACAGCCCGCTGCCGATCCTCATGATCCCCAACGCGGGGATCCCGCAGATGGTCGACGGCGAGCCGCACTACGCGCTCACCCCCAACGAACTCGCCGAGGCCCACGCCGAATTCATCACCGACTTCGGGGTGCAGATCGTCGGTGGTTGCTGCGGGACGACGCCGGAGCACATGCAGCAGGTCGTCGAGCGCTGCCGGGCACTGACCGCCGCCGAGCGCCACCCGACCGGCACACCGAGCGTCGCCTCGCTGTACAGCGCGGCAGCGCTGCACCAGGACACGTCGTTCCACATCATCGGCGAACGGCTGAACGCCAACGGTTCCAAGAAGTTCCGCGAACTGCTGCTGGCAGAGGACTGGGACGGCATCACGGAGATGGCCAAGGACCAGGTCCGCAGCGGCGCCCACACGCTCGACGTCTGCATCGACTACGTGGGCCGGGACGGTGTCGCCGACATGGCGCAGGTCACCGACCGGCTCGCGACGCGCTCGACCCTGCCGCTCGTCCTCGACTCGACCGAGGTCGACGTCATCGCCGCCGGCCTGCGCAGGCTGGGGGGTCGGGCGGTCATCAACTCGGTCAACCTCGAGGACGGCCGCCGCAAGGCCGACCGGCTGTTCGGTCTGGCACGCCAGTTCGGCGCGGCGCTGGTCGCGCTGGCCATCGACGAGCGGGGCCAGGCGCGCACCGCCGACTGGAAGGTCGAGGTCTGCCGGAGGCTGGCCGACATCGCCGTGGACGACTTCGGCCTGTCGACCTCGGACCTGATCTTCGACACGCTGACGTTCCCGCTCGGATCGGGTCAGGAGGAGCTCCGGCAGGACGGCATGGCGACGCTCGAGGCGATCGAGCGCGTCAAGGAGGAGATCCCGGGGTGCCACACGGTGCTCGGCGTGTCCAACATCAGCTTCGGGCTGTCACCCGCCGCGCGACAGACGCTGAACTCGGTGTTCCTGCATCAGGCCGTGCAGCGCGGGCTCGACGCCGCCATCGTGCACCCCGGAAAGATCCTGCCGTTGCACCAGATCGAGGAGGAGGCGCGCCGGTTGTGCGAGGACCTGGTCTTCGACCGGCGCTACGGCGACTACGACCCGCTCCACGGGCTGATGGCCCACTTCGAGGGCGTCACCGAGGCGCGGAGCGCCCGCGACGACGTCGAGTCCCTGCCTCTCGAGGAGCGCCTGCAGCGGCGGATCGTCGACGGTGACCGCGATGGGATGCCGGCCGACCTCGAAGCTGCAATGGCGGCCGACATCGCGGCGCTGGACATCATCAACACCCATCTGCTGGCCGGCATGAAGACGGTCGGCGACCTGTTCGGCGCCGGGCAGATGCAGCTGCCGTTCGTCCTGCAGTCCGCCGAGACCATGAAGTCGGCCGTCCGCCACCTCGAGCCACACCTGGAGAAGGCCGACAGCCGCGGCAAGGCCCGCGTCGTGCTCGCGACCGTCAAGGGTGACGTGCACGACATCGGCAAGAACCTGGTCGACATCATCCTGACCAACAACGGCTACGAGGTGCGCAATCTCGGCATCAAGCAGCCCATCGACGCGATCATCGACGCCGCCGAGCAGTTCTCGGCCGACGCGATCGGCCTCTCCGGCCTGCTCGTCAAGTCCACCGTCGTGATGCGGGACGACCTGGAGGAGCTGACGCGGCGCGGTCTGGACCACTACCCGATCATGCTGGGCGGTGCCGCACTGACCCGGTCCTACGTCGAGGATGACCTGCGCGGCCGCTACACGGGACCGTTGTTCTACTGTCGCGACGCGTTCGCCGGGCTGTCGATCATGGACGAGCTGGTGAGCCACCACGCGGCCGGCGAGCCGCCGCCTGACTGGGGACGCGGAGCGCCGGACCAACCCGCACGCCCCAGTGCGCGACCCACCAGGGCCCGGACCCCGACCGGCGGCCGCTCCGCCGTCGCCACGGACGTGCCGGTGCCGATGCCACCCTTCTGGGGCACGCGGGTCCATCGCGGCGTCCCGCTGGACGAGATCCTGCCCCTGCTCAACACCACGGCGCTGTTCCGCAACCAGTGGGGCTTCGGCCGCGACGACACGGTCCCGGCCACCGCGGCCCTGCGCCAGACGCTCGAGCTCGCCCGCACCGAGTCGCTGCTCGCGCCGCAGGTCGTCTACGGCTACTTCGCGTGCAACGGCGACGGCGACGACGTCGTGATCTACGACGCCCCGGACTCGGACACGGTCGTGGCGCGCTGGTCGTTCCCCCGCCAGTCGTCGTCGCGCCGCCTGTGCATCGCCGACTTCTTCCGCCCGGTCGACTCCGGTGAGCGCGACGTCATCGCGCTGCAGTGTGTGACGGTGGGCGACCGTGTCACCCGGCGCGCATCCGAGTTGTTCGCCGCCGATCGCTACACCGAGTACCTGTATCTGCACGGTCTCGGCGTCGAGACGGCCGAGGCGCTGGCGGAGCACTGGCACGCGCGCGTCCGTGCCGAGCTCGACATCGCCGACGCCGATGCCGCCACGCCGCGCGAGCTGTTCAGGCAGGGCTACCAGGGGTCACGCTACTCGTTCGGCTACGCCGCGTGCCCCGACCTGGAGATGCGCGCGCCGCTGGTCGAGCTGCTCGGCGCCGAGCGGATCGGCGTCGTGCTGTCGGAGACCTTCCAGCTGCATCCGGAGCAGTCGACCGATGCGTTCGTCGTGCACCACCCTGAGGCTCGTTACTTCAACGCACGCTAGTGTCGTCGGGCAGGTTCCTGGGCAGTCTGGCCCGCACGTCCTCCGTCACCGCCGTCCGGACGCCCAGGAAAGTCTGCGGTGCCTGGTTCCGCAAACGAACGGTTGCGCCAGCCGAAGTACTACTGAATCAACAGCTGGGGCAGGTAGTTCCTCTCCTTTGTCGCTATCTTTACGTCGTTGTGCTACCTTTTATTGCCACTGGATCTTTTGGCTGTCGCTGATCCGTCAGGAAGCGCCAACGAACGAAAGCATGATGACACATGGCAAGCACGCAGGAATCAGCAGTTCGTGACTATCTCCTGTCGATCCGCAACCCCGGCGCACTACGTGACGAGGACGCCATCGCCTCGCTGAACGCGAAGCTCGAGGAGTCCACTGACGAGCTCGAGCGCCTGCAGCTGCGCCAGCAGCTGCTCGACATCGAGACCCCGTCGCTGGAGAGCTACGAGGACGCGTTCGTCGAGCACGCGCGTGCCTGGGCCGAGCGCACCGGCATCAGTGCGGAGGCCTTCCTGGCCGAGGGCGTGCAGCCCGCCGTGCTGCGTCGCGCCGGATTCCGCGGTGTGTCGGGAGGCGGAAGACGCCGCGGTGGCAGCCGGTCGGCCTCGTCAGGGCGGACGTCCGCGCGGACCCGGGTGAGCGCTGATGAGGTCCGCGCCGCCATCCCGACCGGCACGTTCACCGTCAAGGACCTGCAGGAGCGCAGCGGCGCGTCGGCTGCGGTCGTCCGCAGGATCATCGCCGAGGAGGTCGAGGCCGGCGACGTCACAGATCAGGGCGCCGATCCCGACCACAGCGGGCCCGGACGCGCGCCGACCGTGTACAAGCGCTGACCGTCGCGTCGCGGACCCGGCACCGTCCTTGACGACGCCGCGCCCCTGTTGATTCCACGCAGGCGCGCGGCGTCGTCGCGTGTCCACGGTCAGCTGATCGCACAGGTTACGGTTCCTTCCTCACGACCAGCGACCGCCATTGTTGATCCAGCGGGTGTCGGTTACGTCACGCAACGGTGGGCGCCTGCGCACTATCCGGGCAACTTCGCGGGGCCTGGTTCCGCGAATGGCTGGCGGACCGGCTTCGCCCGGGCAGATACATGTACGTTCGGCCAATGGATGCTGTCCGGCGTGGGCCGTCCTCCTAGGCTGGTGTCGTGACGGATGACGACCGTCCCGTGACGGCAGGCTGGGAGCAGCCGCCGCGCCCCGGTCGACGACGCTGGTGGCCGGTGGCCGCGACGGTCGCCGTCGTGGTCGGCGCCGCGGTGCTGGCGATGCCACGGGAGCGACCAGCGGGACTCTCGGTCGGCCCGACGAGCGCGCCGGCCGATGCCACGCTGACCAATCCCGTCGATCCCCGCGACTTCGTCCCCGAGCGGTTCGCACCGATCGAGACGACGACGCAGGCACCCGGCTCCGGACCACTGCTGCCCGGACCGCCCGCGGGGCTGACGATCATCGCCGCGGACGACAACGGCCTGTACCTGCTCGACAGCGACGCCGGCGATCTGCGCAGGATCGCCGTGCGCCACCCCGCGCCGGCGTCACTGTCCGAGACTCTGTTCGTCGTCGGAGACGACATCGTGGTCGACGCTGACAACAACGTCGTCCTCCTGCCGCGCACGTCGGTGCGCCCCACGCGGATCGCCGCCGGCCACCGCGCCGTCCCGACCGTCGACGACGGCTCAGTGTGGGTGTTCGACAGCGTCACTCCGTTCGTCACCGGCACAGCCAGCCGGATCGGTCTCGACGGCACGGTGCTGAACCAGGTCCAGCTGCCCGCGATCGCCGAGCCGCTGGTGGGCACCGCTGACGGCCTGGTGGTCGGCACGCCGGGCGCGATCACATTCGTCGCCGCAGACGGGCAGCGACGCCTGCTCGCGCGCGGCATGGCCGTCGCGTCGGACGGCCGCCGGCTCGCGTGGCTGCAATGCGCCGACGACCTGTCCTGCGCGGTCAACATCGGAACGGTCGACGACCCCGACCAGGTGCGGACGGCGCTGGACCCGGCGGTGCTGCCGGCGGGGTTCTTCGGTCTGCCGACAGGTGCCTTCTCACCGGACGGACGCTGGCTCGCGCTGCCGCTGTACCAGAGCAGCCGCGGGCTGGGGGACGCGACTGTCTCGGTCATCGACACCACGACCGGCACAGAGGCCTACCGGGCAAAGGGATCGGCGCGGACGCCGTTCAACACGCCGCTGGCGTGGTCGCCCGACAGCAGGTGGCTGATCTTCGTGTCCGAATCCGACCTGCGCGCGTGGCGAGCCGGCCAGCGACAGGCGACGACGATCGACGTCGGCCTACCCGGCATCAGGGCCCTGGCCGTGCGGTGATGAGGGAGCACGCGGACGGGCGTGCACCTGCCGCCCGCGCGCCTGGCTGCGTTTGGATCAGCCCAGGGCGGCCCGGATCGTCTCGTCGAGCCCGGCATGCTGCTCGAGGTACGCGGAGCGCTCCCGCTTGAGCTGACCGACGCGGGCCGTGTAGGCCTCCTCGCGACCCTGCCTGGAGTACCGCAGCCGCGGGTTGAGCAGCGCGTCGTCGTCGATGCCGGGGACCTCCTCGGCGGTCCAGTAGCCGAAGTCGGGGTCGGGCGCCCAGCGGATCGTGTCCTCCGCGATCGCCTTGACGATCGCCGAGGAGTGCACGATCTCGACGGGCGTGCCACCCTCCGGGTCGTCAGCACCGCCGATCTCGCCGGTGTTCAGCACGTACACGCCGAAGTCGTAGTCCATCGATTCGATGAGCTGGCCGAGGCGGTTGCCCTGCATGTAGTCGTGCTGCAGGAAGAACGGGTTCGTGCCGGGCACGCGAAGAGCCTTGCCCGCCTCCGCCGCGCCACCGGCCGATGTCCCACGGGTCTCCCCGAGCATGAAGTACGCCACCGCCTGGTCGATCGAGGTCATACGCGTGACGGCAGGCACGATGTCATCGTTGCGGTTGAGGATCAGCAGGAAGTCGGCACGGCCGAGCTTGCGCGGATCGAAGTGGGGGATGTCGGCCAGCCCGAAGGTCCCACGCCCGTTCTTCGTGTGGCTCGCGTCGGCGAAGTCGACCGACCCGTCGTCGGCGACGGCCACGTTCTCGAGCCAGCTGCGCTCAGTCGTCAGCGCCCGGTGGATCGTGGGCTCGTACTCGGGGTCGAGACTGAACGTCTTTGCGAAGCACCCGTTCTCGGTCGAGTGGACGGCGCCCCCCGGCGCGAGGGCCACGAAGTCGTCCTGGACCGGCAGGGACTGGTTCTGCCGGGTGAACGTGGTGGTCGTCTTCCCCGTGCCCGACAGGCCGACGATCAGCGCGACGCGGTCGCCGTCGGGCGTCGGGATGACCTTGGCGCCGGAGTGCATCGCCAGGCCGCCGCGCCGGTACGCCCACTCGTTCCACATCCGCAGCGAGCCCATCTTGGACTCGCCGAAGTAGTCCGCCCCGCTCACGCGCGTCACCCAGTGCTCCAGGTCGATCGCGATCACGCGGTCGTCGGGGTAATCCGGCGTCGGCATCCTGGGTGTGTAGATGACCGTGAACGCCTCCGCGGTGTCCCAGTCCGCATCGGGCGGGAAGTACAGCTGCTGTTGCATTGCGGGGATGTTGGCGGCGGTGCGCTCAATGAACAGCTGCGCGGGGACGCGGAACGGTGAGCCCTCAGGCCCGATGTATCCGCGGACGTGGATCATGTCGCACCCGGCGATGTGCGCGTCCTGCGCCTCGGCCAGGGCATCGTAGGCGACACGGGACATCGTCTGCTTGGAGGTGACCTCCGGCTCATCGGTCACGATGAAGGTCGATCCCGCGGAGCGAGCGGTGACCCGCGTCTGGACGCTGTAGTTGCCGTAGTGGGTCAGTGTCGCGTTCGTCATCTGGTCGACCCACGATCGCAACTGCTGCTGGGTCGGGTCCTCAGTGACGCTGCGCGCGGCTGGCAGGTCGATCGACATGCCGTCGCCTCCTGTGCTCGTGAACCGGTTCACTACTTCGGAAAGCCCAAGGATTCCCACGTCTCGCATCCGCAACCGTCGCAGCACACCCGCGTGGTCACGCAGGTCGCCCGCTCGCCGCCCTCTCGACGCTCACGGGGACCGTCCCACATAGCGGCCCTGCTGACGGCCGAAGAGCCAACGGCCGTCGCGCCACACGTAGATCGCAGATGACCACTGCTGCGGTGGGAGGCCGTCGTCCCTGCAGATGGCCGCGATCGTGGCGCCGTCCTCATCGACCTCCTCGACGAGGGCGCCGGTGATGCCGACCGTGTTCGCGTTGTTGTAGCACCCGCCCGACATCCGCATCCGGGCCAGGGCCCCGTCGCGGTACGACCAGATCGTCAGGCTCTCACCCTGGGTGGCGACCCACTGCCGCGTGTAGACCTCGGGCCGGCCGTCACCGGTCAGGTCCCTGACCCGGAGCTCGACCAGGCGGTCCGCTGCGGGGCCCGAATGCGCCTCCATGGGCGTCCACCTGCCGTCGACGACCTGCTCCACGCGCGTCTCCGTCTGGTCGCGCACAATGGCAGCCCACACGCGCTCGTTCACCCCGTCGCCGTCGAGGTCCACCTGCACGACGTGCACGTCCCTGGGCGTCGAGCTCACCGTGATCGTCGGCACGCGCCCGGGATCGTCAGGGCTGAACAGGCCGCGACCGTCCTCGCGACCGGGCATCGCGCCTCCCGTGCCACCGGCATCGTCAGCGATGCCCGTGCCGCCGTCGCCGGCCGTGCCGGTGGTCGGCGCGTCACCGTCGACGGCCGACTCGCTGTCGGCGGCGGTGTCGCCGTCGCCGTCGACGTCCTGTCCGGCGGGTGTCGAGCCCAGCTCGTCCGGCGCCACGGGCACCGTGGTACCTGTCGCCGCCTCCGATGCCGGTGCGGGGGCCGACAGCGACTGCACATCCCGGGTGTTGACCACGTACAGCACCCCCAGAGTCCCGAGGATGAGGACGGTCAGGCCGATCATCACGCCGGTCGACATGGGATCGGACGTGTCCACCGTCGCCGGCCGCCTACGCGCCACGCCAGCCACCCCCGTCGCGCACGACGCGACCGCCGCGCTCGAGATCGGCGAGGTGCGCCTTGACACTGCGGGCGGCCGCCGAGCGGAGCCCGCCGGGAAGGTCGGGATACACGACCGCGACGATCGCATCGACGGTGACGGGCGCGTCAGCCACTGCGGCGGTGATCTGTCGCGTGCGCTCCCGCCGGTGCGCGAGGAGGGCGTCGATGCGGGCCGCCGGATCGTCGATGACCTCGCCATGGCCCGGGTACAGCACCAGTGGGTGCAACGCGCGCAGCGCTCGCAGCGATGCGAGGTACTGCCCCAGCTCGCCGTCCGGCCACGCGATGACCGTCGTGCCCTCGCCCAGCACGTGGTCACCGGTCAGCACGGCTCCGGTCGCCGGCACCTGGAGGCACAGGTGGTCCGCCGTGTGCCCGGGGTGGTGGTGCGCGACGACTTCGACCGTGCCCGCGACGACCGTGTCGCCGTCGCTGAGCGCGTGCGTGCCTGCGATGCGCGCGGGATCGAACGCCAGCGCGTCGACGCCCCACTCGACGGCCCAGCCGACCGCCTCGGCGTGATCGGGATGGTGATGGGTGATGACCATGCCGGTGATCTGTCCCCGGCGATCAGCGGCCGCGGCCTCGATCGCACGCCGGTGGTCGGGCAGGGTGGGACCGGGATCGACGACCACGAGGTCGCCGTCCGTGGGATCGCCGATGAGGTAGGTGTTGGTGCCGGTCAGCGTCATGTGGGACGGGTTGGCAGCCCGCACCCGCGTCGTGATCGCGTCGAGCGACTGCACCGCACCCCGGTCGCCGACATCTGTCATGCTGGCAATCGTAGGGCGATGACCCCCCGACAAAACATCCAGAGAGCGGCATGACCTCAGGCAGCGATAGCGGTAGGTCACGCGACCAGGCCTCAGGCAGCGACAGCGGTAGGTCACGCGACCAGACCTCAGGCAGCGACCATGATCAGGCACCGGGCCGGCACGACACCGGTCTGCACGCCCGGATGCGTCGGCTGCCGAGCATCGACCAGCTGCTGGCTGCGGCGGCGGACCTGGTCGCCGAGCACGGTCGCGCAGGCGTCACCGAGGCGCTGCGGGCGGTCGTCGACACCGCACGCGGAGTGGTGCGCGACGGCGGCCCGGCCGCGACAACGAGCGACCTGCTGGCCGCGGCCGGCGACCACATCGCGCGTCGGCGTCCAGCACCGCTCCAACCGGTGATCAACGCCACCGGCGTCGTCGTCCACACCAACCTCGGGCGCGCGCCGCTGGCCGCCGCCGCCCGCAACGCCCTGCTCGAGGCCGCCGGCTACTGCGACCTGGAGTACGACGTCGCGACGGGCCGCCGAGGATCACGCACCAGCCGGCTCGAACCCCTGCTGTGCGAGCTGACAGGAGCGGAGGCGGCGTTCGCCGTCAACAACGCAGCCGCCGCCCTGGTGCTCACGCTGGCTGCGCTCGCCAACGGCCGGGGCGTCGTGGTGTCGCGTGGTGAGCTCATCGAGATCGGTGGCTCGTTCCGGCTGCCGGACATCATGGCAGCGTCCGGCGCGCGCCTGGTCGAGGTCGGCACGACCAACAGGACCCGCGCCGACGACTACCTCGCGGCCGACGACGCGGCCGCCATCCTGACCCTCCATCCCTCGAACTACCGGATCGTCGGGTTCGTCGCGCAGCCGACGCTGCCGGAGCTGGCCGCGGTCGCCGCCAAGCGCCGGATCCCACTGCTGTACGACACCGGTTCGGGACTGCTCCACGGATCGTCCGGTGCGCTGGCCGGTGAGCCCGCCGTCGCCGACGCCCTGCGTGACGGCGCCGACCTCGTGCTGTGCAGCTGCGACAAGCTGCTCGGTGGACCCCAGGCCGGTCTGCTGTTCGGCAGCGCCGAGCTGATCGAACGCTGCCACCGGCATCCCCTGGCACGGGCGCTGCGCCTGGACAAGCTGCGGATCGCCGCCCTGCAGGCGACCCTCGAGCTGCACCTGCGGGACCGGAGCGCCGAGATCCCCGTCTGGCGCATGCTGCACGCCGGCGACGACGAGCTGGCGTCCCGCTGTGGACGACTTGTCGATGCGCTTACGGCACGGGGTGTGGCTGCCACGGTCGTGGACGACGCGGGGCTCCCCGGCGGTGGGGCGGCACCAGACGCCGTGCTCACCGGACCCGTCGTCAGGATCACCGTCGACGGACCCACCGAGGTCGCCGACCGGCTGCGTGGCGGACGGCCTCCGGTCGTGGTCCGCGTCGCGGACGACGCCGTCATGGTGGACCTGCGCACCGTCGATCCTGGTAACGAGGCGCTGCTCGCCGAGCGCGTGGCCGCGGCGGGTGGGCACGCGGACCGATGACGCCGGACACTCCGGTGAACGAATCCGGCGAGGACACTCAGCGCGGCGCGACCCGGACCACGGTGTCGCGCCTGCGCCGCCAGCCCGGGGAGACCACCGGTGACTGGATCCGCAGGACCCGGCGCCAGACGGTGCCCCACCTGCAGGGCGAGCCCCTGATGATCTCGCTGGCCGTCGCGGTGGGCCTGGGCACCGGCCTGCTGGCTGCGGCGCTGATCGGCGTCATCGCGGTCGTCCAGCGGGTGGCGTTCGGCACACACGCCTCGTGGCCACTGGTCCTGCTGGTGCCCACCGTGGGAGCGTTGGTCGTCGGCCTGATCGTGACCTACGTGGCGCCCGAGAGCAGCGGCAGCGGCGTCATCCAGGTGATGACGACGGTCGCGACCCACGGTGGTCGGTTTCGCGGACGCGTGCCGTTCGCGGGTGTCGCCGCGTCGGGCATCGCACTGGGCACGGGCGCCTCGGGCGGACGCGAGGGACCGATCGTGCTGATCGGCGGGAGCGTCGGGTCGCTGCTCGGACGGCTGTTCGCTGTCGGTGAAGAGCGCATGCGGACCCTCGTCGCGGCCGGCGCCGCGGCAGGCATCGGCGCCTCGTTCAACGCCCCGATCGGCGGGATGCTGTTCGCGATCGAGCTCATCATCGGCCGCTTCCGCGCGTCGGTCCTGCAGGCGGTCGTCGTGGCGTCGGTGGTGGGCTCCGTCACCACGCGGGAGATCATCGGTCCCGGGATCATCTATGAGCCGGCGACGCTGTACACGTTCTCGGACGCGCGCGAGCTGGGCCTGTACGCGGTGCTCGGCGTCGCCGCGGCCCTGTTCGGCATCGCCTTCCTCTACGGCGAGGACCTGGCCAAGCGTGTCTTCGCGCGGCTGCAGATCTGGCGCCCCCTGAAGTTGGGGCTCGGCGGGCTCGGGGTTGGTCTCATCGCGCTCGCCGTGCCGGAGGTGCTCGGCACGGGTGACAACCTCCCACCGATCGACGGCATCCGCGACCCCATCCAGCGGATGCTCGACGCAGAGATCGGCGCCAGCTACGCGGCGGTCGGCCTGCTGCTGATCCTGGCCTTCGCCAAGCTGGTCGCCACCTGCCTGTCGATCGGCAGCGGCAACGCGGTCGGCACGTTTGCTCCCACGATCTTCTGCGGCGCCGCGGTCGGCGGGGCTGTCGGGCACGTGGCCGCCGAGCTGCTACCCGATGCGGGTGTACAGCCCGGCGCCTTCGCCCTCGTCGGCATGGCGGCCGTGTTCGCCGCCGCGGCACGCGCGCCGCTGACCGCGATCGTCATCGCCTTCGAGCTGACCAGCGACTACGAGCTGGTGCTGCCGCTGATGCTCGCGGCCGGCCTGGCGACGTTCATCGCGGACCGCATCCAGCCCGAGTCGGTCTACACCTGGCCACTGGCCAAGCGCGGCATCGTCTACGGCGAGCCTGAGGACGTCGACCTGATGCAGACGGTGCGCGTCAGCGAGGTCATGACGACCGACCCCGACATGCTCACCGCCGACATGACCCTGCCCGAGGCCCGCGCCGAGTTCCGCCGGACCGGGCACCACGGCTTCCCTGTGCTCGACGCGGACCGCCGGCTGGTCGGCGTGTGCACGTTGACGGATGTGGCCGTCGGGGACGCCGGTGACGACGGCCTCACGGTCGGTCAGGTCTGCACCCACCAGATGCTGACGGTTACGCCGCAGGATCCCGTCTTCCTGGCACTCCGGCGCATGGCGATGATCGACGTCGGCCGCCTACCGGTCGTGGCCGCCCACGACCACCGGCAGCTCGTCGGGCTGATCCGCCGCTCCGACCTCGTCACCGCCTACCGCCAGGCGGTCACACGCTCGTTGGTCTCCCAGCACCGCACCGAGCTGCGCCGGCTGCGCGATCTGGTCGGGACCAACTTCGTCGAGGTCCGCGTGACCGACGCCAGCCCGGCGACGGGACGGCAGATCCGGTCGGTCGCGTGGCCACGCCACACGCTGCTGACCAGCGTGCACCGCGACGGTGACCTGATCTTGCCGGACGGGTCGACCGAGCTGCGTCCCGGGGACAGGGTCAGCGCCATCGTCGACGACGACCACCTGCCGGAGGTGCGCCAGCTGCTGACGGGGTCGGCGGACCCCGGTACCACGGAGGAGTCGTGATGCACGTCATCTGCACTGCCGGTCATGTCGACCACGGCAAGTCCAGCCTGGTCTCAGCACTGACCGACATGCAGCCGGACCGCTACGCCGAGGAGCGCCGGCGGGGCCTCACGATCGACTTGGGCTTCGCATGGTTCGACCTCGACGACGATCACACGATCGCGTTCGTCGACCTTCCCGGGCACGAGCGGTTCATCGGCAACATGCTGGCGGGCGCCGGCCCGATCGAGGTGGCGCTGCTGGTGGTGGCCGCCAACGAGGGCTGGATGCCACAGAGCCGTGAGCACCTGCAGATCCTCGACCTACTTGGCGTGCGCCACGGCGTCGTCGCGCTGACCAAGATTGACACCGTCGACGACGAGCTGGTCGAGCTCGCCGAGCTCGAGGTGCTCGAGGGGCTGGAGCGCACAACGCTGGCCGGCTGCCCGATCGTGCGCACCAGCGCGCTCACCGGCGAGGGGCTCGACGATCTGCGGGACGCCATGCGCGACGTCTGCGACCGGGTCGGCGCCGCGGCGGATCGGGGACGTCCACGGCTGTGGATCGATCGGGCCTTCACGATCCGCGGGGCCGGCACGGTCGTCACGGGCACCCTTGGCGGCGGCACGCTGCAGGTCGGCGACGAGCTGGCGGTGCTGCCCGGCGGAGCCCGTGGCAGGGCGCGGTCGCTGCAGAGCCTGGACACGGACCGCACGACGGTCGGACCGGGCAGCCGCGTCGCGGTGAACCTCGCGGGTGTCGACCGTGCGGACGCGGAGCGCGGAGCGGCGCTCGTGCGACCGGACCAGTGGCGCACGACCCGCACCTTCGACGCGTGGCTGCGCGTGCTGCCAGGGCATCAGGTCCGCTCGACAGGAGCATGGCACGTCCACATCGGATCCTCGGAGCACGTCGCACGGGTGTGGCCGCTGGCGGACCGTCAGATCGTCGGTCCCGCCTCGGGTCCGGTGCGCATCGAGCTGCGGGGCGCCTGCGCGATCGAGGCAGGCGACCGCCTGGTCCTACGTGAGGTCGGCCGCGGAGTGACGGTGGCCGGCGGGCCGGTGCTCGACCCCGCTCCACCGCGGCGGCCACGCGGCCCGCGGCGGCAGGTGCGCGTGGCGCAGCTGGCGGCCCGGCTCGAGGCGCTCGACGACCGGGACCGGCTGCTCGCCCTGCACACCGCCGAGCGCGGTGCCGCGGCGATCAGCGACGCACATGCCGTCACGGGTACCTCGCCCGCCCATCCGCCCTCGGACGTCGAGGTGCTCGGCGACCACTACGTCGACGCCGATCACCTGCGGCGGTGGGCGGACGCGATCCGCGACGCGCTCACCGCCCACCACACCACCCACCCACTGGCCCGCACCGCACCACGTGCCGTCGTCGATCGGGCGGTGGCCGAGCAGGGCTGCCCGGGATCGGTGATGGACGACGTGGTGATCTGGTGTGAGGGCGCCGGGCTGGTGACACGCGAGGCGGCGGGCCTGCGGCTTCCCGACCACCGCGTCGCGCTCGACGAGGACCAGCAGCGCGCCCGTGACGCGCTGCTCGCGGCACTGGACGCCAGGCCCTTCGCCCCACCGTCGCTCAGCGACGCGGCCGCCTCCGCCGGCGTCTCGCGTCCGCTGTGGACCGAGATGGAGTCGTCGGGGCAGGTGGTGCGGCTGGCGCCGGACATCGCGATGACCGCCACGGCGATCGAGGACGCGACGGCCCTTCTACGGTCCGCCGCTGTCGACGGCCCGCTGACGGCTTCGGAGGCACGCCAGGTGCTCGGCACCAGCCGCAAGTACGTGCTTCCGCTGCTCGAAGAGCTCGATCGGCGCGGTGTCACGCGCCGCCAGGGAGACACCCGCACGTTCATCTGAGCGACGCCCCGGGAGCCACCGTCGCGCCAGGTAGCGTGGGGCCCGATGGACACCTTCGTCGAGTACGAGCAGCACGACGCGGTCGGCCTGGCCGCCGCCGTCCGCGACGGGGAGGTGACCCCGCACGAGCTGCTCGACGCCGCCATCGCACGCATCGAGCGCCACAACCCCGTCGTCAACGCCGTGGTCACGACCGCGTTCGACCGCGCGCGCCGCGCGATCGACGCCGGGCCGCCCGACGGGCCCCTGCGGGGCGTGCCGTTCCTGCTCAAGGACCTGAACCACGCGTGGTCCGGGGTGCGCATGACCGGCGGCTCACGCGCGATGCGGTCCTACATCCCCGCATACAGCGCCACGCTCGTCCAACGCCTCGAGGCGGCAGGCCTGGTCCCGCTCGGGATGACCAACGTGCCCGAGTTCGGCATCACCCCGGTGACCGAGCCGGACCTGCACGGCATCTGCGCGAACCCGTGGGATCCCACGCGGTCGGCGGGCGGATCGTCTGGCGGTTCAGGCGCGGCCGTCGCATCGCGGATGGTCCCCGCAGCCTCGGCGTCGGACGGCGGCGGGTCGATCAGGATCCCCGCGAGTCACTGCGGCCTGTTCGGCCTCAAACCGACGCGGGCGCGCACGCCGAGCGGTCCGGTCGGCGCCGACGGCCTGTTCGGTCTCAGCGTCAGCCACGCCCTGACCCGCTCGGTTCGTGACTCGGCGGTCCTGCTGGACGCGACGCACGGCCCCGAGCAGGGGGACCCTTACGCGGCGCCGTCGCCGGAGCGCCCGTTCGCCGATGAGGTCGGCACCGACCCGGGAACGCTGCGCATCGGCGTGGTCGACGGCGGGATCTTCCACGACGACATCCATCCCCAGTGCCGCGCAGCGGTCGTGTCCGCCACCGACCTCGTCGGCGACCTCGGGCACGAGGTCGTGCCGCTCCGGTTGAACATCGACCGCATGGCCACGGTCGAGGCGATGCTGGTCCTGCTGGCCGCCTCGACCGCCGCGTCGCTCGACGACGTCGCCCGGCTGAACCGGCAGCGCGCGCCGCGTGCTGCGCAGTACGAGCTGACGACATGGGTGCTGGGCCTCGTCGGGGGCAGGTTGACCGGCCGGGAGACGGCGGCGGCGCTCAACCACGTCCGCGCCGTGGGGCGCACCGTCGCGGCGCAGCTTGTCGACGAGCGCATCGACGCGATCCTGACCGCGACGCTGGCCGAGCCGCCGATGCGTCACCGCGCGCTCGACCCCACGCCCGCGGAGGAGCGCGTGCTCAGAGCGCTGCGCCGCGCGCCCGTGCGCCCCGCCCTGCTGGCCGTGTTCCAGCAGCTGGCCCAGCGAGTGCTCGCCGCCATCCCGAGCCTGCCGCTGTTCAACATCACGGGACAGCCGGCGATGTCGGTGCCGCTGCACTGGACGCCTGACGGGCTGCCCGTGGGCGTACAGTTCGCCGGCCGCTTCGGTGATGAGGCCACCCTGCTGCGGCTCGCGGGGCAGCTCGAGGCCGCGCGCCCGTGGTTCGACCGCCGCCCACCGCTGGCGACCGGGGCGCGCAGCCCCAACCGAATCGCCTGACACGTGCCGAGGGTGTCTCGAGGTCCCGCTCGGGGGACGATCGGCGCGTCGTCGGTGCCGGGAGCGGACTTCGACGTCGAGCGCAGACCTCGAGGTGGGGCGCGAACGTCGTGCTCTGCGCAAACTACTGCCCACACCTCGAAGTCCGGCACACAAGGTGGTGTGCCAGACTTCGGGGTGGTGGCCAGCGGTCGGCGGGGGTGCCCAACACCGGACCGCGGGCGTGGTGGAGGCACTGCTGGCTGACCGACCCGAGCAGCGGGCCCCGGAAGCCGCCGCGGCCGCGGCTGCCGACCACCAGCAGCGTGCGCGCGTCGGCGGCGTCGGCGGTGAGCACCTTGGTGGGTGAGCCCGACTCGACGTGCCGCTCGATGGTGACGCCCGACGTATCGCCCGCGTCGGCGAGCAACGTGTCGAGCTTGTCGAGCGCAGTGCCGCTGGCGTGGGACTCAAGCTCGTCCAGCTGCTGCTTCTCGATGCCGGAGAAGCGTCGAACGGCGCGGCCTCGCGCAGCGACCGGTACACGTAGACCGCCGTGAGCGTCACCTCGCCCAGCCGCGCCTCGTCGACCGCCCACCACAGCGCCTGCACCGAGGCGTCCGACCCGTCGACACCGACAACCACCGCGCGCGTGCCGTCGCCGCCAGCGTCGACCGTGACGTGCCTGGGGATCACTGCGACCGGGACGTCCGCGCCACCTGGTGGCTGACGGATCCCAGGAGCAGGCCGGCGAACCCGCCCAGGCCACGGCTGCCGACCACGATCAGGTCCGCCTCACCACGGTGGCGCAGGATCTGCAGGCGGTCGGTCACGGGTCGCGGCGCGTTGCCGATGACCAGCGTGTTGGCGTAGTCGTCGAAGAAGATCACCATGCCCAGCACCGACGTGGCGACCTGCCCGCGTCGCCGGTCCGGGGCCCACGACGTGACGGTTCGCACGATGCCCGCTGTTCCACGTTGCGGGAGATGATGCCGACCAGCCCGCCGATGAGCATCGTGAAGACCACGATCGCCATGTGCCTGAGTCGCCGTCCGGCGGGGCGAGCGCGTCGAGCACCCAGACGTTCGGGACGTCGAGCAGGTCGTCCCACAGGTTCCGTATGGAGAACCCGTAGGTGCCCCACGCGCCTATCCACACGCCGACCAGCAGCGCGGGATGACCTGCCGGAACACGAGCGCGATCGCGATGGCGATGAACGGCGGCAGAAGCGACGTCCATCCGGGAATCGTCCCGGTCGTCGCCTCGTCGGCCGGATCCGACCCGTCGGGATCGGTCGAGAAGTCGACGGCGGAGCCGTCCTCGAGGCCTTGAAGGTCGGCTCGCCGCTTCCGGCCGTGACCTCGGCGACCGCGACCCCGTCCTCGAACGTCAGATCCAGGGCCTCACCGTCGACCTCGAGCTGGACGCTGGCGTCCTCGGCGACGTCCCCAGCGCTGTGACCTGACGTCGGTGGGCACCCCCGGTGAGCAGCTGCCCGGGCAGATCGACGACGTAGCCGACGTCGGCCGGTTGCCCGCGGGCCATCCCCGTGGACCACCACAGGCCGACGATGAGCAGTGCCACGATGCACCCGCGCACCAGCCTTGCCAGGCTCGGACGGCTCCACCAAGGTCCATGCGCGCGCCTTTCGCCAGTCCTGGGATCGGAGGTGGCCTGTCAATGGAGCGACAGGCCCGGCGGGGGCGCACAGGTCGCGGGGCCGCCGCGCGTCGGGTCGGCCGGAAGCGTCATCGACGACACCCCGCCCCGCCGGCGGGCGGCACCCCGAGATCGGCCACCTCGCCGGGCCTGCCTCCCGCAGCACGTGACGCCGGCCCGATGACGGCGGAGGTCAGCCCGCCCATGACGCCGATGACGGCGGAGGTCAGCCCGCCCCGACGTCGACGATGGCCTCGATCTCGACCGGGCTGCCCATCGGCAGCTCCGCGACGCCGACGGCCGACCGTGCATGGCGGCCGGCATCGCCGAAGACCTCGCCGAGGAACTCCGACGCGCCGTTGGCCACGAGGTGCTGGTCGGTGAAGCCGGGGGCGCTGGCCACGAACACGGTCAGCTTGAGGATGCGCCGGACCGCGTCGAGGTCACATCCCGCGGCGCGGACCTGTGCCAGCACGTTCACGGCGCACTGCCGCGCGCACCGCTGGGCGGTCGTGAGGTCGACCGCGTCGCCGACCGGGCCCTGTGCCAGCAGGGCGCCATCGTGCAGTGGCAGCTGCCCGGCCGTGTGGATCAGATCGCCGGCACGGACGTGGCCGACGTAGGCGGCGGCCGGAGCTGGAGCCTCGGGGACCGTGACGCCCAGCTCGGCCAGCCGCTGCGTCGGCGACGCGGTGCCGCCCTCGGCGGTCACTGCTTCGGGCGCTTGAAGTAGGCGACGTTGTCGACGACGGTCACCAGTTCGTAGCCCTCGTCGCCCCAGTTGTTGAGGATCTCCTGGAGGGCGTGGGTGATCAGCGGCGCCGTGGCGTACTCCCACTGTTGCATGGCGTGTGCCTGTTCGTCGGACCGGCGGAACAGCCGCGACCGTAGCGCACCGCCGGCACCGGTCGCACCTGCGGCGCCCAACACCCGTGACCTAACGCTTCGTAGTCAAATTACTACGCGGAATCGGGCCCTTGCGATCCGCAATGGTACCGTGTGCCCCGGTGGCCAGGTGTCACGCCGATGTCAGGCGGAGGGCGGTCAGGACTGGTGGGCGGGAGACTGGGGCTGCTCGGCCTCGACACGCTCGACCGGCTCGACGAGCAGGGTCAGCTCGTCGGCCACCCCGGTCACCCTGACGGAGGTTCCGGTGCGCACCTGCCCCACGTCGTCTGGTGCCTGGGCGCGCCACAGGACGCCTCCCACGAACACGTGACCCTGCGGGTTCAGGACCGACCGCACGACGCCAGTGCGCCCCATGGCGGCCTGCATGCCCGCGCGGTGCTGCACCCCCTGCGCGCGCAGCACCGTCGTCATGATGAAGACGAAGAAGACCGCGGCTGACACCACGACGACCGCGACCAGCCCGCCCGCGAGCTGCACGGCTGCGGGGCCCTCGTACAGCCACCACGACCCGGCCGCCAGCGCGAGCACGCCCACCAGTGTCACCGGCCCCAGGCTCGCGAGCGCGAGGTCCACGGCCAGCAGGGCCAGCCCACCGAGCACCAGTGCGAACGCCCACCACTGGGTGGGCAGCACCGTCATGCCGTACAGACCCAGGCAGGCGAGCACGGCGCCGCTGACGCCTGCGACCCCGAAGCCCGGCTGGAACCACTCGAACAGCAGCGCCACCACACCACCCACGAGCAGCAGGTAGGCCAGCGTGGGCGTCGACACGGTGTGCAGCAGCCGGCCCAGCAGCCCCTGGTTGTTGAACCGGATCGTGGCCGTGACCGGATCGACGGTCAGCTGCGTCGCCGTGCCGTCCGCGCGGGTTACCTCCCGGCCGTCGAGCTGCGCAAGCAACTCCGGGAGTCCGGCGGCCACGAGGTCGACGACACCGGACTCGAGCGCTTCCTGTGCATCGAGGACCGTGACACGGCCGGGGTCGACGGCGTCGGGCAGGGCCGCATCGTCGCTGAGGGCGTCGAGCCCTTCAGGCGCGACCACCAGCGCGCCATCATCGGTCGCGAAGCCGGTGACCGTCGCCTCGTCGCGACCGCGGGTGCGTGCGAGCTGCGCCAGCACCGTCGCGCTGTCCTGTCGCGCCGCCGTCCCGGGATCCTCACCGAGGTCCGCCGGCACCGCGCCACCGAGCACGCTGCCGGGTGAGACGGCCAGCAGGTCGGCGGCCAGGGCGACCTGGACGCCGGCGCCGGTCACACGGGACCCCGGCGGACCCACCCACACGACCACTGGGACAGCACTCGTGCGGACCGCCTCGACGAAGTCCGCGGCGGATGCGGCGAGCGTCCCCGGCGTCGACAGCTGCATGACGACGACCTCGACGCCCTCATCGGCGGCCGTCTGCAGGGCGTCGTCGACGTAGCGGGCGATGGTGCCGTCGAGTGCGCCATCGACCTGCAGGATGTCGATCATGGGATCGGTGGTCTGAGCGGCGGCGGCGGTGTGCACCGCGGCGAGGATGGCGATCAGCATCACCAGACGCCGCAGCCGGCCGCCGACCAGGGTGCGGATGCCAGTCACCCGCTCAACTATAGGGTCCGGCGAGGCCCGCCGGCGCCGTCGCGAGGCGAGCCGGCATCCGGCACGCGACACTGGACACGACCCGCCCCCTGACGACCGAAAGGCCCGCACGCCCGTGGATGCCGGTGCGCTGTTGGATCCCCGGGTGCTGCTCGTGACCGGCAAGGGTGGCGTCGGCAAGTCGACCGTCGCCGCTGCGCTGGCGATCGCCGGCGTCCGCACCGGCCGGCGGACCTGCCTGGTCGAGGTGGAGGGACGCCAGACCATGCGCGGGCTGTTCCACACCGAGCCGTGGGGGTTCGACGAGCGCGAGGTCCGCCAGGACCTGTTCGGTCTGTCGATCGACCCCGAGGCCTCGCTCTCCGAGTACCTGGCGATGTTCTACGGCGCGCGGCGCCTGTCGAAGCTGGTCGTCAACTCGACCGCTGTCGAGTTCGCCACCACCGCTGCGCCCGGCATCAAGGACGTGCTGCTGATCGGCAAGGTCAAGGAGATGGAGCGGCGGCGCGACCCCGACGGCCGGTTCGTCTACGACCTGATCGTGGTCGACGCGCCGCCCACCGGACGCATCGTCAGCTTCCTCCGGGCGCCCGAGGCGACCACGGAGCTCGTGCGCATCGGCCCGGTCCACGAGCAGGCGCAGTCCGTCATGGACCTGCTGCTGGACCCCACCCGCCTGCGCCTGCAGCTCGTCACGCTGCTCGAGGAGATGCCCGTGGCCGAGACGGCCGAGAGCGCCGAGGCGTTGACCGTGCTCGGCGTCGGGCTGAACCCGGTCGTCGCGAACCGCGTGCTGCAGCCACGCCTAGACCCCGCGGCCGCGAAGGTCGTCGACGCCGGCATCACCGACGCGACCCTGCGCGCGGTCCTGGCCGGCAGCGGGCTCGACGACGACGCATCGGTCGCCGCGCTGCGAAGGCTCGGCGAGCGCCACCTGCACCGCCTCGAGCTGCAGGACACCATGCGCGAGGCGCTGCGCGGCCAGGTCGACATGCCCCTGTTCGAGCTGCCGTACCTGCCCACGAGGTCGTTCGGCGAGACCGAGGTGTCACGTCTGGCCGACCACATCTCGGCCGTCGTCGATCCCGACGCCGTGGCCGCGGCCGGCACGGTCAGGTCGCCGGCGGCCGGCGGCGAAGGCGAACCACGGGCATGAGCACGCACGGCCAGCCGTCGCTCGCCTCCGTCGTCGACGAGCGCCATGTCATCGTCTGCACCGGTGCCGGCGGCGTGGGCAAGACGACCACGGCGGCCGCGCTCGGGATCGAGGCCGCGCGCCGAGGACGGCGCACGATCGTGCTGACGATCGATCCCGCCCGGCGCCTCGCGCAGTCGCTCGGGCTGTCGCGCCTCAGCACCGCACCGCGGTCGGTCCGGGACGTCGACGGGCTCGACGCGATGATGCTCGACATGAAGCGCACGTTCGACGAGATCGTCGAACGGCACGCGAGCAGCCCGGACAGGGTCCAGCGGATCCTCGACAACCGCTTCTACCAGCAGCTATCAGCGTCGCTGGCCGGCACGCAGGAGTACATGGCGATGGAGAAGCTGTACGACCTGCACGAGACCGGCAGGTACGACTGCATCGTCATCGATACGCCGCCCACCCGCAACGCGCTCGACTTCCTCGATGCCCCGCGACGTCTGACCGACTTCCTCGAGGGCCGGTTCCTCAAGATGTTCCTGACACCGGGACTGACCGCCGGCCGCTTCGCCACGCGGGCCGTCGGTGTCGGCACCGGCCTGTTCATGCGCGCCGCGTCACGCATCACCGGCGCCGTGGTGCTCGAGGACCTCGCCGACTTCTTCCAGTCCTTCGAGGGCATGTACGACGGCTTCAAGACCCGTGCGCAGTCGGTCTACCGCCTCCTGCAGCAACCCAGTTCCGCCTTCGTCGTCGTGAGCTCACCGGAGCCGCCGGCACTGAGGGAGGCGGGCTTCTTCCTGCGCCGCCTGGCCCGCGACGGCATGCCCACGGCAGGTGTCGTGGTCAACCGGGTGACCGTCGCGCCACCGGGAGCTCTGGGAACGACGGACCGCGCCCGCGTGGCGGAGGTGGCGGCGGGGCTGGACCGCGACGACGACGTCGAGCGGGCGACCGCCGAACTGCTCGACCTCGCACTCGACGCGCGTGACGTCGCGGCCCGCCAGCACCAGGCCATCGCCGCCGCCATGCACGGCCTCGACCCCGGGACGCTCGTGAAGGTGCCCCTGGCCGACAGCGATGTCCACGACGTCGAGGGCCTGCGCTGGGTGGCAGGACGGCTCGTCGGCACCGACGGCGCCTGAGACGCCCGCACGTTCCCTGCCGGACACCCTGCGGACAGGTGCCGGCGCGCGCCAGATGCGGGAACGTGAGTGCTGTCCCCCAGCACATCACCTACGTGGCGGGTCATGCGAGGACGTTCTACTTCTGTCATGGCACTGTGCAGCCTGCTGGTGCTGCTCGTGGTGCAGCCTGCAGGCGCAGATACGCCCAGGCAGCGCCTCGCCCGTGCGCAGGAACGCCTCGACGAGCTCAGCCGTGAGCTCGCGATCCAGATCGAGGAGTGCAACCTGCGCCGCGAGCAGCGCAAGTCGGCCAAGGGCGCTGTGGCGGACAACCGCAGGCGGTACGAGAAGACCGAGAAGCGCCTGGCGTCGGTCCGCGACGAACGTGCGCAGGTGGTCGCGCAGCTCTACAAGGACCGCTCCGTCGGGCAGCAGCTGGCCCAGCTGCCGACGTCGGCCGACAGCCTGACCGACTTCGCCGAGCGTGTGACGTGGCTCGACATCGCCCAGGAGGCTCGCACGACGGCCTTCGAGCGGTTCACCGCGACCCAGGACAGGTTGACAGCCGATGGCGACGTGCTGCGGACCGTGCGCGAGCGGGCCGAGAAGGCCGATGCCGCCGCGCAGCGCAGCTGCGACGAGACCCGGGAGCGGGTCGAGGCCGAGGAGGGCCGGGTCGCCGAGCTGTCCGCCGAGGTCGAGCGCCTCGAGAGCGCCGCCCGCGCCCGCGCTGCCGACGACGAGGCCAACAGCGGATCACCGGCCGCCGCACCCGCACCCGCACCCGCGGTTTCAGGCAGCACGGGCGCCGCCGTCCAGTCGGGCTGGCGCAGGTCGGCAAGCCCTACGCGTGGGGCGGCTCGGGCCCGGGCTCGTACGACTGCTCCGGGCTGACCAGCGCCGCCTCGGCAGCGGGCCGGGGTCTCGCTGCCGCACAGCTCGAGCATGCAGTACAGCGCCACCTCGCGCGTGTCGCGTAGCGCGCTGCAGCCGGGCGACCTGCTCTTCTTCGGCAGCCCGATCCACCACGTCGCCATGTACGTCGGCAACGGACAGATGGTCGAGGCGCCGCGATCCGGCCTGACCGTCCGCGTCGTCTCGACGGACCGGTCGGATTACGTCGGCGCCGGCCGCCCCTGATCGCCGCCGCAACCGTGCGCGGGCCGGACATGGGAATCGCCTGACGCCTCGGCATCCTGCCCATCCCGCCACGTCGGGACCAGCCGCGCAGGCGTTATGATCCTGCCCGCGACCGTGCGCCCTACGGACGGTTGACCACCCGCATGCGATCCGAGACGTACGAGCCTCCACCCGTGCGCCAACAGGCTCCGCCGCCGGCGGAGCCTGTGTTTCCGCGACCGCCACTGCCGCCGGAGCAGCGCCCACCGCGGCGGCGACGACATACGTCCGCACGCAGCCACATGCTCGTACTCGGCGCCGTCCTGCTGTTCCTACTGACGGTGCCGGCGCTCATCGCGCTCGCGCTGTCCGTCGACGCCGCGACCGACCGCATCCTGGGACTGCCCCCGCTGTCCGACGAGCTTGTGGACCCTCCCGAGCGCAGCGTCGTGCTGGACCGCGAGGGCCGGCGCCTGGCGACGCTGCAGGTCGAGAACCGGCGCTCGGTCGACCTCGAACGCGTGCCCGAGCACCTGATCAACGCCGTTCTGGCGACCGAAGACCAGGCGTTCTGGGAGCACGAGGGTGTCAACTGGAGCGCGATCGCGCGCGCGGCGGTCCGCAACGCGAGCTCGGGTGAGATCAACAGCGGTGGCTCCACGATCACCCAACAGCTGGTCAAGAACCGGGTCGTTGGCGCCGAGCAGTCGTTGAACCGCAAGATCACCGAGGCCGTCTACGCCAGCCAGCTCGAGCGCCAGCGCGACAAGCGCGAGATCCTCGAGATGTACCTCAACGACACCTACTTCGGCAACGGCGTGTACGGCATCGCGACCGCCGCCGAGTACTACTGGGGCGCGCCGGTCCGCAAGCTGAACCTCGCCCAGGCGGCGCTGCTCGCCGGCATCATCCGCGCGCCGGAGCGCAACAACCCGGACGACTATCCGGGCAACGCCAGGGCGCGCCGGGCAGTCGTGCTCGAGCAGATGGTCGAGCAGGGCTCGATCACACCGCAGCAGGCCGAGAAGGCCAGTCGCGCGAAGCTCACGCTGCGCATCAAGGACCGTGCGGGCAACAGTGCACCCTTCCTCGTCGACGTGCTGCGCCGCGAGCTCGAGGCCGATCCACGGCTCGGCGACACGCCCCAGGAGCGCTGGAACACCGTCCTCACCGAGGGGCTACGGATCCGCACGACGTTCGACCTGCGTCTGCAGCGGATCGCGGAGCGCACGATCCGTGGGATGCTGGACCAGCCCAAGACCGACCCGATGGCGTCCATTGTCGCCATCGATCCAGAGTCCGGCGACCTGCTGACGGCCGCCGTCGGCCCCAAGCGCTACGGCGACGGTCCGAAGCAGACCGCCATCAACCCCGCCGTGCCCGGGCTCGGCGGCACCGGACGCCAGCCGGGCTCCACCTTCAAGGCCTTCGAGCTCGTGACGGCGCTCGAGCACGACGTGCCGATCACCCACACCTTCGACTCCCAGCCGACCTTCACGTCGCAGTCGCCCCAGTGCCCCCGGTACGACGTGACGAACTACGGTGACGCGAATCTCGGGCTCCAACAGATGGCCCAGGCGACCGCGACGTCGAGCAACACCTACTTCCTGCACCTCATGGACATCGCCGGGGGGCCCGAGGCGCTGGCCGAGACCGCGAACCGGATGGGCATCGACAGCGAGCTGGATCCCGTCTGCTCACTCGTCCTGGGCTCGGTGGAGGTCTACCCGAGCGAGATGGCGTCGGCGTTCGGCACGCTGGCCAACGACGGCGTGCGCTGCAAGCCACACGCCGTCCGGCTGATCAAGGACCGCGACGGCAAGGTCCTGCGCAAGCGCAACGGCAACTGCGAACGGGCGCTCGACGAAGACGTCGCGCACCAGGCCACCAGCCTGCTACGGGGACCGCTGGAGAACGGCACGGCCAGCACGCACGGCCAGATCGGTAGGCCGGCGGCCGGCAAGACCGGGACGACGACCAACGGCAAGGACGCGTGGTTCGTCGGCTACATCCCGCAGCTGTCGGTCGCGACCTGGGTGGGCCACGAGATCCCCGAGACGCTGGTCCACCCTCTGTGCGGCGAGGTCACCGGTGGCTGCCTCCCGACGATGCTCTGGCAACGGTTCATGACCGAGGCGACGGCCGAGCTGGGTCTGCCGCTCGAGGACTTCCCTGCACCGCCACCGCCTCCCACGGCTGCGGTGCCGTCGGTCGTGGGCACGCACGTCGACGAGGCCACGCAGACCCTGACCGGCGCCGGGTTCCTCGTGGGTGTCACTGACGTACCCGGCGACGCGGAAGCTGGGATCGTCGTCGCACAGAGCCCCGACGAGGGGGGCGAGGTCGTCCTCGGCAGCACGATCCAGCTCTCGGTGTCCGATGGACTGGGTATCCTGCAGGAGCCAGAGCCACCGCCGCCCGACGATTCGCCGGACGTGCCACTGCCGCCGGACATCGACGACCAGATCCCGGACGACTGGCCCTTCCCCTTCCCGGATCAACGGCCCGGCACCGGCAACGGCCCGAAGCAGGACCCGCCCCGAGGCTGACCATATGAAGCGCTTGCTGCAGACCGCCGCCACCCTCGCGGTCGTTGGTGCTGCATGGGGGCTGGCCGAGCGCAGGTGGTTCGTGCTGCGCCACCGGACGCTTCCCGTGCTGCGCGGAGCTGACGCGTCGACGCTGCGCGTGCTCCACCTGTCCGACCTCCACCTCGTTGCCGGCGATCGCCGCATGGCGCGGTTCATCCACCAGAGCCTGGCGCACGGACCCGACCTCGTCGTCGTCACGGGCGACATCGTGGGGCACCCGGACGCCATCGACGACGCCGTCGACCTCCTGGGCGCGGTGGGTGCCGACCGACCGGCCGTCGCCGTGCTGGGATCCAACGACCGCTACGGCCCCGTGCTGCGCAACCCGCTCCGGTACCTGGTGAGCCCCACCCGCACGCATCCCGGTGTCCGGCTGGACACCGAGCACCTGGTGGTGGGGCTCAAGGAGGCGGGCTGGCACGTGCTACGCAACGAGCGCACCACCGTGCGGACCGCGATCGGCGACATCGACGTCGTTGGCCTCGACGACCCGCACATCGGCGCGGACAGTCCCGACCAGGTCGACTGGACACCCCACGCGGGCGACGGGCCGCTGCGCCTCGGCGTCGTGCATGCGCCCTACGTCGACGTGATCGACCGCTTCGCGGGGGAGGGCCTCGACCTTGCCCTCGCCGGCCACACGCACGGTGGGCAGGTGCGCGTACCCTTCGTCGGTGCGCTGACCACCAACTGCGACCTGCCGCTCGACATGGCGCGCGGCGCGACCCGCTACACCGACCGGATGTGGCTGCACGTGTCCGCAGGCCTGGGCACGTCGCGCTTCGCGCCGGTGCGGTTCGCCTGCCGTCCCGAGGCCAGCATCCTCGACCTCGTGGGCCGCCGGATGGCCTTCGACGCGCTTTGAGTCGGATGTCGCGGCGGGCTACCCTGTACGCGCACGGGATGTAGCGCAGCTTGGTTAGCGCGCCACGTTCGGGACGTGGAGGCCCCGGGTTCAAATCCCGGCATCCCGACCATCACACCACCCCATCTCAGCAGGTGGCCGCGCCCGGTCGCTCAATGTTGTGGGATCAGGCCTTTAGAGCGCATGCCGCGGGGAAGGACTCCACCAGTCGTGCGAACGGGGGCGCGTGATGAGCCGTGCGTGGAGAGCCGGGCTGCTGACGCTCGGGTGGCCGCTGCTGTTGGCGCCCGCCGCGAGCGCTGCTGAGTCGACCGGCGTCGACAAGGCGATCAACGACGCGCTCGGACCGTTCGCCGAACAGGCGGCGACCGTCGTGTTCTGGGGCCGACGATCGGCGAGACCCCGCGTCCGTTGGTCGTGATCCTCCTCGTCGGTGGCGCGATCTTCTACAACAGGTTCATCAACCTGCCGGGGTTCCGCCACTCGATCGACGTCACGCGCGGCACCTACGATCCGAGCGACCCCGGTGAGACGACCCACTTCCGGGCGCTGATGACGGCGCTGTCGGCGACCGTGGGGCTCGGCAACCATCGCAGGCGTCGCCGTCGCGGTGTCTCTCGGCGGACCGGGCGCGACCTTCTGGATGGTGATCGCGGCGTTCTTCGGCATGTCGACGAAGTTCGTCGAGTGCTCCCTGGCGGTGAATCGCCAACATCCTCGCGTTGATCCTCTACACGCCTGAGATCCGAGAGGACCTGCGCGACTACTGGAACGCCTACCAGTCCGGCGAGATGAAGACCTACGCCGAGGAGCAGGTGGAGGTGGGCACCTGACCGGTCCGCGGTACCCTGCCCGCCCATGGACATCGCCGCGTTCCAGGAGCAGATGCGCGTCACGTACGGCGCCCGCGACCGCGCGCGTGGTCCCGCACGCACGTTCGCGTGGCTCGTCGAGGAGTGCGGTGAGCTGTCGCGCGCCGTGTTCCGCGGCACCCACGACGACCGGCTCGTCGAGTTCGCCGACGTGCTGGCCTGGCTGACGTCGCTGGCCGACCTCGTGGGCGTGGACCTCGACGAGGCCGCGCGACGCTACGCCGACGGCTGTCCACGGTGCGGTTCGACCCCGTGCCGGTGCGCGAGCGGCTGAGGACCTCGGCGCGCCCGCGGCTACACGATGCCTCGCTCGATCAGCAGCTCGGCGATCTGCACCGTGTTCAGGGCCGCACCCTTGAGCAGGTTGTCGCCGACCACGAAGAAGTTCAACGCGTGCGGGTCGGCCAGGTCGCGACGGATGCGCCCGACGGCGACCTCGTCACGTCCCGCCCACTCCAGCGGCGTAGGCAGGTCGCACACCTCGAGGCCCGGGAACGCCTGCAGCGCCGCGACGGCCCGGTCGACATCGATCTCCGACGAGAACGACGCGCGCACCTGGATCGCATGGCCGGCCATCACCGGCACCCGCACGCACGTCGGCGAGACCGTCAGATCAGGTAGCCCCAGGATCTTGCGGGACTCGTTGCGCAGCTTCATCTCCTCGTCGGAGTAGCCGTCCTGGGCGCGCGAGCCCAGCCACGGCACGACGTTGAACGCCAGGGTCGCGGCATGAACGCGATGCTCGACCAGCTTCGCCGCCGCGGCGCCGTCGCGGCGCAGCAGCTCCGGCTCGGCCAGCAGCGTCGGCACCTGCGCCAGCAGTTCGTCCATGCCCTGCTGCCCGGCGCCGCCGGCAGCCTGGTAGCTGGTGGCGACCATGCCGACCAGTCCGAAGGCGTCGTGGAGCGCCTTCAGCGGCAGCATCGCGGCCATCGTCGTGCAGTTGGGGTTGGCCACGATGCCCTTGCGCATGCCGTCCACGGCCTCGGGGTTGACCTCGGTGACCACCAGCGGCACGTCGGGGTCCATGCGCCACACCGACGAGTTGTCGACCACGATGGCGCCAGCCGCGACGGCCTGCGGCGCGTACTCGCGCGACCGCCCTCCACCAGCGGAGAACAGCGCGATGTCGACGCCGGCGAAGATGTCCGGCTCCGTCAGCGCCCGGACCGTGATCTCGCGGTCCCCGAAGGCCAGCCGGCGGCCCGCGGAGCGTTCCGAGGCCACGAGCACGATGTCGTCGTGCGCGACGCTGCGGCGCTGGAGCAGGCGGCGGAGATCTTCGCCAACGGCGCCGGTGGCGCCGACGACCGCGATCGTGCGTCCCATGGTCGTGTCCTTGTCGTGGGCTAGCGGACGAGCGACTCGCCCAGGGAGTCGAACTCGCCGCCGAGCCCGAAGTGCTCGTGGATAGCGGTCACGGCGATCTCGGCGTCGTCGCTGCGCACGACGACCGAGATGCGGATCGTCGACGTCGAGATCATCTCGATGTTCACGCCGGCGTCGCTGAGGGCGCGGAACATGGCCGCCGCCACGCCCGGGTGGGTCTTCATACCGGCCCCGACCAGCGAGACCTTCGCGATCTGCTCGTCGAAGCTCACGTGCCGCGCGCCGATCTCCGACGACACCTGCTCGAGCAGCTGGAGCGCCCGCGGCCCCTCGTCGCTGGGCAGCGTGCACGAGATGTCCGTCGTGCCGTCGTCGCCGACGTTCTGCACGATCATGTCGACGTTGATGTTGACGTCGGCGAAGGCCGTGAAGATCTGTGCCGCGACGCCGGGCTTGTCGGGCACGCCGCGGATGACCAGCTTGCCCTCGCTGGTGTCGTGGGCGACGCCGGAGATGATGGGCTGTTCCATGGTCGATGCCTTCCGCACCCAGGTGCCGTCCTGCCAGCTGAACGAGCTGCGGACATGGATGTCGACGTCGTGGTTGCGCGCATACTCGACGCTGCGCACCTGGAGGACCTTCGCGCCGCAGGCGGCGAGCTCCAGCATCTCCTCGTGAGAGGTCTCGCGCAGGCGCCTGGCGTCGGACACGATGCGCGGGTCCGCGGTGTACACGCCGTCGACGTCGGTGTAGATCTCGCAGACGGGCGCGCCGAGTGACGCGGCAAGGGCGACGGCCGTCGTGTCGCTGCCGCCGCGTCCCAGCGTCGTGACGTCCTTCGAGTCGCGGGACACGCCCTGGAAGCCCGCGACGATCACGACGTGGCCGTCGTCGAGTGCATCGGTGATGCGTCCGGGCGTGATGTCGAGGATGCGGGCCATCCCGTGCACGGCATCGGTGATGATCCCCGCCTGACTCCCGGTGAAGCTGCGGGCGGTCAGGCCGCGCGCATGGATCGCCATCGCCAGCAGCGACATCGAGATGCGCTCGCCTGCGGTGAGCAGCATGTCGAGCTCACGTCCGGGCGGCGCCGGGCTGAGCTCGTTGGCCTGGCGCACCAGCTCGTCGGTGGTCTGCCCCATCGCGGACACGACCACCACGACCTGGTTGCCGGCCTGTGCCGCGCGTTCGATGCGCTGGGCCACACGGCGGATCCGGTCGGTGTCGGCGACCGACGTCCCCCCGTACTTCTGCACTACGATCACACGACTGTCCAGACCCTGGTCGATCCACTGCACCCACCGTCGAGCGACGCCGGCCGGCGATGGCTCGGCGGCGTCCCGACAATGCTAACCATGCGGCACCGTTTCCACCGGTCCGCGAGGCTGGACGGCAGTGAAGGCGAACGGGGCGGTTGTCCACCGCCTCAGCGGATCCCGCGGCCCGCCCACGGCGGCTCCGCCGGGCCACGACCGAGGCGTCGGGCGCCCCGACCGCTGGCACGCCGACGCCGACGACGGCCGCGAGCACAGGTGCCGTGTCGACCGACGGCCGGGTGGCCGTCCCGTCCGCTGGCGGCCACGCCGACGGCGGCCGCGAGCGCAGGCGCCGTGTCGACCGACGGCCCGGTGGCCGTCCCGACCGCGTCGACCGACGGCCCGGTGTCCCGACCGCGTCGACCGACGGCCCGGTGGCCGTCCCGAACGTGTCGACCGACGGCCCGGTGGCCGTCCCGGCCTGTCCTCGACGGAGCCGGTGACATCGACCGGTTTCCCTTGTGGGGGATCGGGTGTTGCGTACCTCACCCACGTCCGCACCGGCACGCACACCGGCTTCGACCGGGTCGTGTGGGAGTTCGACGGCCCGGCACCGGTCTTTCGCGCGGCGTACGCCGACCGCCCGTGGCGGAGTCGGGGGGTCCGGTCGTCGCATCAGGACCGCGGGCGACGCCACGGTGACACTCCTCTCCTCGCCGGCCTCCGGCGTCGACCTCAGCGGCGAGCAGCCGGTCGAGGTCTCCACGTCCCCGCCGCCTGTCGGGCGTCCAGGCCAGCACCCATGACTGTCACAGAGACCGTGAAGACGGGTAACGTCGAGAGCACGCTGGCCTGGGCGGTCGCATCGACGACATGCGCCCCCTTGTGGTCACAACCCAGACGTCACCGGTACGGATCGTGCTGGACATCGGGCACTGATCGGGCTCCACGCCCAACGGTCACCGCGCGCCGGTCACCGCGTCCGCACCGTCGCGATGCGGCGAACCGGCGGGCTGCGTGACAAGCTCGGGGTGTGGACGGGCAGATCGCGCAGCTCGCGGAGCTGGTCGCCGACGGCGACGTGGTGGTCCTCAGTGGAGCGGGCATCTCGACTGACTCCGGCATCCCCGACTACCGCGGGCCGACCGGTGCGCAACGGCGGACGGCGCCGATCACCTACCGCGAATTCGTCTCCGACCCGACGGCGCGACGACGGTACTGGGCGCGCAGCCAGCTCGGCTGGCGCCACGTCCGGCGTGCCCGACCCAACCCCGGGCACTTCGCCGTCGCCCGGCTCGAGCACCACGGCTGGGCGTCGGGGCTGATCACACAGAACGTCGACGGGCTCCACGGTGCGGCGGGCAGCCAGAACGTCGTCGAGCTGCACGGCAACCTCGCGCGGACCGTCTGCCTGGGCTGCGGCGTGCGGCGGTCACGGCGCGAGCTCGGGCAACGCCTGGACGCCGCCAACCCGGACTTCGCGGCGACGCCCACCCGGATCGCACCCGACGGCGACGCGGAGCTGCTCGCCGACGCCGAGCGGGGGTTCCGGGTCGTGGCATGCACCACCTGCGGCGGTGTGCTGAAACCGGACGTCGTGTTCTTCGGAGAGTCGGTCCCGCGCGACCGGGTGAACCGTTGCTTCGCGATGGTCGACGCGGCCCGCGCCGTGCTGGTGGTCGGGTCGTCGTTGACCGTCATGTCGGGGTATCGCTTCATCATCCGCGCCCGCGGGCGAGGTACGCCGGTCGCGATCGTCAACCGTGGGCCGACGCGCGGTGACGATGACGCGGTACTCCGCGTCGACGCCGGTCTGGCCGACGTGCTGCCGAGGGTGCTCGACCACCTGCGCGCCCAGGACCGCCGGGCAGCCCCCACCCAGCCGCGTTGACACCACCCCGAGTTCCGCCCACACCCCGAACTCCGCGCCAGCAGGTGGGGCGCGAACCTCGAGGTGGTGTCGCGGAGTTCGAGGTGGTGTAGCGAAACCCGAGGTGGTGTGGCGAAGTTCGGGGTGGTGGCGTGGTGGTCAGCCGAGCTCGGTCTCGATCTTGGCGACGTTCTGGCGGGTGGCGAGCAACGCGTCGGGGTTGACCGAGATCGAGTCGATCCCGGACTCGACCAGGAACGCGGCCAGGTCCGGATGGTCGCTGGGACCCTGCCCGCAGATCCCGACCACGCGGCCCTTGGCGTGGGCGGCCTCGATCACCATGCTGATCGCCCTGCGCACCGCAGGGTTGCGCTCGTCGAACAGGTGCGCGAGGTGACCAGAATCGCGGTCGACGCCGAGGATGAGCTGCGTCAGGTCGTTGCTGCCGATCGAGAACCCGTCGAACCGGTCCGCGAACTCGTCGGCCAGCAGCACGTTGGCCGGGATCTCGCACATGACGTAGACCTTCAACCCGTCCTCGCCGCGGCGCAGACCCTCGCCGGCCATGACCTCCAGCACGCCGTCCGCCTCCTCGAGCGTGCGCACGAACGGGAGCATGATGATGACGTTGTCCAGACCCATCGTCTCCCGGACGCGCTTCAGCGCACGGCACTCGAGCGCGAACGCCTCGCGGTAACCCTCCGTGTAGTACCGGCTGGCGCCGCGCCACCCGAGCATCGGGTTGCTCTCCTCCGGCTCGAACTGCCGCCCGCCGATCAGATCGGCGTACTCGTTGCTCTTGAAGTCGCTGGTGCGCACGACGACCGGGTCGGGGTACCGGGACGCGGCGATACGGCCGATCCCCAGCGCAAGCCGGTCCACGAAGTAGGCGCGCAGGTCGTCGTAGCCGATCGTCAGCTTCTCGATGTGCGTGCGCACCTTCTTGTCCTCGACGTCGTCGAAGCGCACCAGGGCCATCGGGTGGACCTGGATGTGGTCGTTGACGATGAACTCCATGCGCGCCAGCCCGACGCCGTCGGACGGCAGCTGCCACCAGCGCATCGCGGCGCCGGGTGACGCCAGGATCAGCATCACCTTGGTCTCGGTCTCGGGCAGGTCGGACACGTCGAGCGTCTCCTCGGTCCAGGCGATCTCGCCCGGATAGACCAGCCCGGCGTCGCCCTCCGCGCACGACACGGTGACCACGTCGCCGTCGGTGAGCACGCTCGTCGCGTCGTCGGTGCCGACGACCGCGGGGATGCCGATCTCCCGGCTGATGATCGCCGCGTGTGCAGTCCTGCCGCCGCGGTCGGTCACGACGGCGCTCGCGCGTGCCATGAGTGGACCCCAGTCGGGATCGGTCATCTCGGTCACCAGCACGTCGCCGTCGGAGAAGTCGTCGGCGTCATCGGGGCTGGCCAGCAGCCGGACCGTCCCGCTGGCGACCGCGCCGCCCACGGCGATCCCGGTGACCACCGGAGTGGCGTCGGTCTGGACCCGGTAGCTGGTCAACACCGACGCGCCGGCCCGGGACTGCACGGTCTCGGGTCGGGCCTGCACGACGAACAGCTCGTCGGACTCGCCGTCCTTGGCCCACTCGATGTCCATCGGCCTGCCGTAGTGCAGCTCGATCGCCCGCGCCCACCGGGCGAGCTCGAGTACCTCGTCGTCGGACAGCACGAACGACTCCCGCTCGCGCCGGCGCGTGTCGACCACCTTCGTCGCCGCAGCCTCACCGCGGGCGTAGACCTCCTTGGACAGTTTGGACCCACGGACCCGGTCGATGATGGGTCGCCGTGGTTTGCCGTCCGAGGTCGTCCCGTCGAGCGCCGGCTTGAAGACCACCCATTCGTCGGGCTCGACGTTGCCGCGCACCAGGTGCTCACCCAGCCCCCACGAGCCGTTGATCACGACCACGTCGGGGAAGCCGGTGTCGGGCTCCAGCGTGAACGCCACACCCGAGCACGCCCGACCGGCGCGCACCATCTTCTGGATGGCGACGCTCAGCGCGACCTCGCGGTCGTCGAAGCCGTGACGCGCGCGGTAGACGATGGCCCGGTCGGTGAACAACGACGTGTAGCAGAACCGCACCGCGTCGAGCACATCGTCGTGCCCGGTGACGTTGAGCATGGTCTCCTGCTGGCCGGCGAAGCTGGCGTCCGGCAGATCCTCGGCGGTCGCCGAGCTGCGGATCGCGACGTCCACCTCAGCCATCTCGTAGCGCTCGCACAGCACGTCGTACGCGCTGCGGATCTCGTCGGCCAGATCATCCGGGAAATGCCCACGGCCGACGGCGCGGCGCAGCCGGTCACCTACCTCGCGCACGCGCCGCTCGTCCTCCCGGAGCTCGTCGACGGCCTTGGCGATCAGCTCGGTGATGCCGTTGTCGGCGACGTACGTGCGGTAGCCGTCCACCGTGATCGCAAAACCCTCAGGCACACGAACACCCTGTTCCTTCAGGCTGCGCAGCATCTCACCGAGCGAGGCGTTCTTGCCCCCGACGATGCCGACGTCGTCCTGACCGAACTCCTCCAACGGACGCACGAGCTGGCTCATGCCTGGCTCCTCTCGCTCACCAGCCGCCACGCTCGCCGAGCGCCGCAGCGTCGACCGACCACGTCGTGCACGGTAACGCCGATCTGCGGGCACCAACAGGCCCGAACACAGAGGAACGGGCACATCCGGGCAGCGCCGGCCGCTGCTTCATCTAGCATGACAGCACCTTCAATTGCCTCACGCAGCACGGGGAGCCACCAATCGCCACATCGTGACTTGGCGTCGGTGGGCGTCGCCAAGATCTGCTCTCGGACCGGTCGTGTGCTTGGTCGTCTCGCTGACGCTCGACTCCCAGCGGCGGCTGAGGGAGCCCACGGCACGGCACCAGAGAAGCCGCGCGGTCGCACGGCGTGGTGAGCGACGAACACCGGGTCATCTACATGCGAGCCGCAACGCCGCGACCCGGGATGCAGATGCGGCCGAATGCCAGCCGGGACCGGCAGACAGACCCTACTGGAGGGCCCGGCGCCCCGCGAAGGCGCGACCGAGCGTGATCTCGTCGGCGTACTCCAGGTCACCGCCGACCGGCAGGCCCGACGCGATCCTGCTGACCCGCAGCTCCATGCTCTTGAGCAGCTTCGACAGGTAGCTCGCGGTCGCCTCGCCCTCGATGTTGGGGTTCGTGGCCAGCACGACCTCGGCGATGTCCTCGGTGCCGATGCGGGTGACGAGTTCGCGCACCCGCAGCTGCTCGGGCCCGATGCCGTCGATCGGCGAGATGGCGCCCCCCAGCACGTGGTAGCGTCCGCGGAACTCGCCGGTCTTCTCGATCGCCAGCACGTCGCGAGGCTCCTCGACCACGCACAGCACCGTCGGGTCACGCCGGGCGTCGCGACAGATCCGACACTCTTCGTGCTCGCTGACGTTGAAGCAGCGCTGGCAGAACTGCACCTTCACCTTGACGATGCGGATGGCGTTGGCGAGCCGCTCGGCGTCGTCGATGTCGACCTGCAGCAGGTGGAACGCAAGGCGCTGCGCGCTCTTGGGCCCGATGCCCGGCAACCGGCCCAGCTCCTCGATCAGGTCCTGGATCGGACCTTCGTAGACGCTCAGATCAGCCCCGGCGGCAGGCCGAGCCCGCCGGCGAGGCTGCCCAGCTTCTCCTGCTCCAGCTCGCGGGCGCGGCGCAGGCCGTCGTTGACAGCCGCGACCACCAGGTCCTGCAGCATCTCGACGTCGTCCGGGTCGACGGCCTCGGGTGCGATCTCGATGCTCGTCAGGTCGCCTGTCCCGGTCACGACCGCGTTGACGGTCCCACCGCCGGCGGTACCGGTCACCTCGACCTCGGCGATCTCCTCCTGCGCCTTGGCGAGCTTGCGCTGCAGTGCCTGCGCCTGTTGCAGCATCTGGTTCATGACGTCTGCCCTACCGTTCGGCTACCGGTCGTGCCATCCGGCGCGGCGGCCGGCGCGGCTGCGTCCAGCCTACCCCGCACCGCTCCCGCCGAAGTCGACGACCGTTGCGCCGAGGTTGCGCCGCAGGGTCTCGATGGCCTGCTGGCGCAACTCCTCCTCGTCGGGCAGGTCGCCGGCCGCCTCCATCGCCTCGCGTTCGGCGACCTCGGCCGCCTCGGCCTCGTGCGCGGTCGGTCCCGCCTCGGCATCGTCGGAGGCGACGATGCAGTGCAGTCGCGCCCGCAGCCCGAGCACGTCGTGGATCGCGCCGCCGATGACGCGCTGGCCCTCGGCGCCACCGCACTCGCCGGCGTGGAACTGGTGGCCCGGGCGGAACTCCAGCGTGACCGTCTGATCGTCAACCGCGACGGGGCGGCTCATCGACATCAGCGCGTGCCAGCGGACCTTCTGCTGCCTGACACGGTCGAGCACCGCCGGCCACGACTGCTTGAGCAGGTCGAGGTCGACGGTGCCGCCACCGGACGACACGCCGGCGGACACCTCGGCCGATGTGTCGGACGACGTCGGCGCAGCAGCTGCGTCAGGCGTGGCTGCCGACGCGGTGGGTTGCGAGGATGCCTGCGGGTCGGCCGGGACCGCGCGCGCCGTGGCCGAGGCGGACGGCGTCGGGGCCGCGACCGACTCGGGGGCCGGGTCCTGCGTCGTCGTCGGCGCATCGACCGCCACCCCGTCGGCGTCGGCCGACCGGGTGGCGGGCGGTCGCGCGGGCGGGACGTCGTCGACCCCGCTGCGTCGCTCGAGACGGTCGAGCCGCGCCCCCAACGCGGCGGCGTCGCCCGCCGCCTCGGGCAGGGCCGCCTTGGCCAGGGCCAGCTCAAGCGGCAGCCGCGTGTTGCCGCGCCGCATCTGCGCCTGGCACTCCGCCAGCAGGTCAACGGCGCGCAGCAGCTCGATCTGCCCTAGTGCGTCGGCCTGGGCGCGCAGCCGCTCCAGCCGCTCCGGCGTTCCCGGCACCAGGTCGGCGTCGGGCGCGGTCTGGACCAGGAACAGCGACCGGAGGTGCTCGGTGGCGTCCCGGGCGAACTGCCGCAGGTCGTGGCCGCTGTCGGCCAGGCGTTGGACCAGCCGGCACAGCGAGGCGACGTCGCCGCCTGCGATGCTGGCCGCCATGTCCGCCAGCAGGTCGTCGTCGGTCGTGCCGAGCACGTCGGCGACACCCTCGATCGTCACCTTCGGCCCGGTGAACGACACGACCTGCTCGAGGACCGACAGCGTGTCGCGGGCGCTGCCGTCGCCGGCACGGGCGATGAGCGCGATACTGCCGGTGTCGAAGGTGATCTGCTCGCGCTCACCGATCTCGGCGACGTGGGAGCTGAGCAGGGCCGCCGACAGGCGTCGGAAGTCGAAGCGCTGCGTGCGCGACAGGATCGTTGCGAGCACCTTGTGGGGCTCGGTCGTAGCGAACACGAACAGCACGTGGGCCGGTGGCTCCTCGACCGTCTTGAGGAACGCGTTCCAGCCCGCCGTCGACAGCATGTGGCACTCGTCGACGATGTAGACCTTCATGCGCGCCGAGGCCGGCGCGAAGGCCACCCGCTCACGAAGGTCGCGAACGTCGTCGACACCGCCGTGGCTGGCAGCGTCGATCTCGATGACGTCGACGTTCGACCCGTCGGTGATCGACAGGCACTGGTCGCAGGCGTTGCACGGGTACGGCGTGGGGCCCTGCGCGCAGTTGACCGCCTTGGCCAGGATGCGGGCGGTGGACGTCTTCCCAGTGCCCCGTGGACCGGTGAACAGGTATGCGTGGTGCAGACGGTCCTCGGTGATGGCCTGCGACAGCGTCTCGGTGACGTGGGGCTGCCCTACGATCTCCGCGAAGGTCTGCGGCCGGTACTTGCGGTAGAGCGAGACGTGGGCCATGGCACCTCGTCGGTGGGGCGTCGCCGGACGGCCGCGGCATCAGCCTTGGCGCACGCCGTGGTCGCTACCGGACGGACGAACGGATGCGGCTGGCCCGCAGCACCCGTCACAAGCCGCTTATGGATGCTGCCTTCCGGCCCTGACCAGGTTCACGGTGCGACGTTGCACGGGACCGCACCCCTCGTCCGCCCGGTACCGACCACGGCGGACCCCGGATGATAGCAGCGGATGCTCGTCCGTCCGACGCCGACCGGCGGGTGGCGGGACGTCGGATGGGACACCACCGCGACCCGAAAGGGGGCAGGTGCCCGAGGCGGGACAGGGGTGCCTAGACACACCGTGGTCTCCGACGGAGCGATCGGAGGACCCGATGCACGACTATCCACCGCAGCCACCGCAGGGACACCCGACGACGCTCCTGGTCGGTGGGGACGCGGGGATCGGCAAGACGCGTCTGCTGGAGAAGTGGGCATAGCACGTCGCCGAGGCCGGTGCACGCATGGTGACCGGACGGTGCATCGAGCTCGGCGCCGCCTCGCTGCCGTACGGGGCGGTTGTGGAGGCCCTACGCCGGCTGGTGGCCGACACCCCGACCGCGCGTCGCCGCTGGCGTACCGCACCGATGAGCTGACACGCCGCCATCCCCTGTGGCCGTTGCTGGCCCGCCTCCAGCGCGCACCCCGGGTCGTGCCCGTGCCGCTCCGCGCGCTGGACCGCTCGGAGGTCGCGGAGCTGGCGACGGCGATCGTCGGCGAGCTGCCGGGCACGGCGCTGCTCGACGACGTGCACACCCGCAGCGAGGGCATCCCCTTCTTCGTCGAGGAGCTCCTGGCCACCGCCGATGGCACGACCGGCGCACTGCCCCGAAGCCCTGGCGGACGTGCTGGTGGCGCGGGTCGACGAGCTGCCGCCCGATGCCCAGGCGGTGGTCCGCATCGCGGCCGCCGCCGGGCGCGAGGTGGACCACGAGCTTCTCGCCCGCGTCGCCGCCGACCGTCTCGGGCTCCCGGAGCACCGCCTGCTGCAGGCGTTGCGCGACGCTGTCGCCGCACAGGTCCTCGTCGTCGGCGTGGACGGAGTCGGCGTTCCGCCACGCGCCGCTGCAGGAGGCGGTCCACGCCGACCTCCTCCCCGGTGAGCGGGTCGCGATCCACGCCGAGATCGCCATGATCCTCCAGGACCGCCCGGACCTGGCAGGCCACGCAGGGGTCACGGCGGCCTTGGCGTGGCACCACCTCGCCGCTCGGGATCAGGCCCGCGCGCTGACGGCGTCGCGTGACGCCGCGGCGCACGCCCGCCGCGTCGCGGCGTTCGCGGACGAGCAGCACCATCTCGAGCAGGTCCTCGAGCTGTGGACATGCGTGCCCGATTCAGCGCAACGCACGGGGACGACGCTCGCCGACGTGCTCATCGACTCGGCGGCGGCCGCCTGGCACAACAACGACTCGGCCCGCGCCGAACGGTACGCGAGGCAGGCGCTGGAGCACATCGACCACGAGGCCGCGCCGCGCACGGCCGCCATCGCCTGGATGTGGGCTGGCATGGCACGCCACGCCGCAGGCCGCGACGGCGTGTTCGACGCCTACGAGCGCGCAGTCGCGCTGATGCCGCCAGAGCCGTCGGCCGAGCGCGCCCGCCTGCTCAGCGCCCAGGCGATCGCACTGGCACTCCTCCCGCGGCTGGAGCACGCGGTCGGCCCGATCGAGGAGGCGGTGCAGGTCGCCGCGCAGGTGGGCGCGCAAGGGAACAGCTGCAGGCCCTGATCACCAAGGGCGTCGTCGCCGGCCTCGGCGACGACGACGGTGGGCTCGCCGCCTTCGCCGACGCACGCCGCCTCGCCCGGGAGCACGGGCTGCTCGAAGGCGGACGCCTGTACGTCAACGAGGCGGACGTGCTGTTCAACCTGGGGCGCATCGACGAGGCCCTCGCGGTCGGCGCGGAAGGCCTGCGCTGGGCCGCCGACCGCGGGATCCTGCGGACGCGCGGGACATGGCTGCACGCGAACATGGCCGAGTTCCTGCTGCGTCTCGGACGGCTCAAGGAGGCGCGGGCCCATGTGCGCGACGCTGTGGCGCTGGTCGGCACCGACATCAGCGACGTCCACGTCCGCCAGCGTGAGGCCTGTGCCCTGCTGCTCGCCGACGAGCTCGATGGTGTCAACGACGCACTCGCGGTGATCGCGTCGCTGCACCACGGCATCGCCGCGGGCTCCCAGATGGAGGGCCCCGCAGCGAGCTCGTCGCCGAGCTCGCCTTGGCCCGCGACGACCCGCCGGCGCCCTGGCAGCGGTCCGCGCCGGGCTCGACGCGGTGGAACGCGCCGATGGCGTCCGCCGCCACGGCGGAGGGCTGTACGCACTGGGCCTGCACGCCGCCTCCCTGCTCGACGACGATCGCATGGCGCGGCGACCGAGATCCACGAACGACTGGAAGGCAGCCGGCGGGGGGCCACCCGTGGCGTGCCCGTTGTGGACCGCGTTCACCGCGACCACTGACGCCGAGTGGGCGACCCTGCACGGCGCCGCGGACGTCGCCGATCGCTGGGCCGAGGCGGAGCGCCGGCTCGATGCGCTCGGCTTCGTCACGGCGGCGACGCAGACCCGCATCCGCCACGCACTGGCCCTGCTGTTCGAGGACCGTGACGCCGCCGCGACGCAGCTCGAGCGGCCTTGGACGGACGCCGAATCCGCCGGCCTCTCATTGCTGTGCCGTGAGGCGAAGCGGATTGGCCGGCGCGCGAACATCGCCCTCGGGCAGGCCCTGGGCGCGACCCCGTTCGGGCTGACACCGCGGGAGCGGGAGGTCCTGCGCCTGCTCGCAGAGGGCCGCAGCAACCCGGAGATCGGCCGCGTGCTGTTCATCAGCCGTAAGACGACCAGTGCGCACGTGTCGAACATCCTGGCAAAGCTCGGTGTGAGCAGCCGCGGCGAGGCTGCGGCCACCGCCCACCGGACGGGACTCGACGGGGGTGACCCTGCCGGTCCGGGTGCGGAGCTCGTCCGGAGGCGTCAGGCGTCGGGCAGGTAGCGACAGGATGCAGCCGGTGGTGCGTGGTCGGCGGCGGCGATGGCCGACCCGGCCGCGAGGGTCGTGCGGGCGTCGTCGAACGTGTCGACTGCGACCACCGTCATGGGGCTGCCGCGCGGTAGCGCCGCGCGAGCCTCGGCCGCCTGCGGAGCCGGCGCAACGAACACGTCGGCACCCTCGCGGGCCGCCGCGGCCACCTTGAGGTCGATGCCGTCGATCGTGCCGACCGTGCCATCGAGCGCGAGGGTCCCGGTCCCGGCGATCCGCCTGCCGTCGGCCAGGTCGTCGTCGTCGACGAGGTCGAAGATCGCCAGGCCGGTCATCAGGCCCGCGCTGGGCCCGCCGACCTCGCCCGAGGCGACGTCGACCTCGAACGGCAACTGCACGTGCGGCGCGTGGGTCGTGATGCGGATGCCGATCACCGGCCGCTGCTCACCGCCGACGTCACGCAGGGCGGGCGCCACCTCCTCGACGACCTCCTCGCCGTCTCGCAGCACGCGCAGGTCCAGTGGCGCCGTGCCGTCGATCGCCTCGACGAGCTCGACGTCGGTCATCACCGGCGCGCCGTCGACGGCCGTGATCACGTCGCCGGCGCGCAGCACCCCCTCCGCGGGCGAGTTGTCGATGACCTCGGCGACGTCGACGCCGGAGCCGGTGACCTCGACCGGCAGCCCCGCTGCACGCAACGCGACCACGACCGCCCGGTCGGTCGCGTCGACGAAGATCTGGCGCTGTCGCTCCAGATAGCGGTCGCGGCGTTTGCCGTCCAGCAGCGCACGTTTGCTCACGACCCCCTGGTCGTCGCGCAGGCCGGCCAGCAGGAGGCCGAACAGCGTCGCGTCCCGCTGTGCCACGGTCGTGAACAGGAAGTCGCCGTCGACGGTCGCGTCCGGACGCTCGGCGATCATGACGCACCGGGAGACGCCGATCGCCGACCCGGGCAACTCGATGTATGCGGGCAGCGGGACGACCGACCCAGCCAGGACGAGCAGTGCGATCGAAAACGGCAGGAACCACGTCCGCAGCCAGGAAGGGATAGCGACGTCCCGAGCGTCGGCGGTGACCCCGTCACCACGTCCGTGCCGTCCCATCCGGTCACCCGACGGCGTCGGCCAGCAGGCTCGTCGTCAGAAGCCCGACCGGCTCGCCGTCGCGCACCACGATCAGCATGCGGTCGCGCGATCGCAGGAGCTGGTCGAGGGCCTCGTCCGTCGGCGTGTCGTGGTCGATGAACACGTCGGCGACGACGACGTCGTCGACGCTGGTCCGGTCCCAGTCTCGGGCGGGCACGCCGTCGAGATCGTTCAGCTTCACGCCACCGAGCAGCGGCTGCCCGACCGGCCAGAGGACCGACGGGCGCTGCTGCAGGCGCGGTCCGATGTCGGCGAGACGCGCGCCGGAGGGCACGGTCGGCGGCACGGCGCCCATGAGGTCCCCGACGCGGCGGCGCGCGAGGGCCTCGCGGTGCTGGGCGGCGGCGTACGCCTGCATCGAGGACTGCAGCAGGAAGATCCCGATCAGCCCGCCCCACAGACCGAATGACGCCAGCACCTGCGCGGCCGCCCACAGCGGTCGGACGGGCAGCTCGGGGACACCAGTCACCGACAGGACGGCGCCCAGCAGGAGCAACCCGGCGAAGAGCTGGCCGACCCTTGCCGCCATCCGGGTCGCGCCGTTGCGGGAGGACGTCGCCAGCCACAGCACCGCCCGCAGCAGGCGCCCGCCATCAAGCGGGTAGCCGGGCACCAGGTTGAAGACGGCCATCGCACCGTTGAGCCACGCGAGGTAACCGGCGACGAGCTCGAACGTCGAGAAGTCCGGCAGGATCCGCACGACCAGGCCGAAGACCGCGGCGAGCACGAGGCTGATCAGCGGGCCGATCCCGACGATCACTATCTCGTCGCGCGCCGTCCGCGGTTCACCGACCGACTCGGTCACGCCACCGAGCAGGAACAGCGTGATACTGCGCACGTCGACGCCGCGGTCGAGGCTGGTGACGGCGTGGCCGACCTCGTGGGCGAAGATGCACGCGATGAACAGCAGCGTCGTCGCAGCGGCGGTCGTCCACGCGCCGACCGGCTCACCGTCGAACGCCGGACGGGCCATGAAGTCCCGCGCGAGCCAGAATGTGAAGAGCCCGATCAAGGCGAGCAGGGACGGACCGACGCGCAGCGGCACCCCATGCACGTGCAACAAGGTCCAGCGCGCACCGACGACCAGCCCACCAGGTCCAGGTCGTGTGCGCTCGGCCATGCAGCTCCCCGTGAAGCGTGAACCACCTCGCTCGCTATACTGCCCGCCGAGTCCGAGTTCTGCTGGAGCCGTCGCCTAGTCTGGCCTATGGCGCGGTCTTGGAATGGCCGTAGGGCGGTGACGCCCTCGAGGGTTCGAATCCCTCCGGCTCCGCTCTGCGACGCCCGCCGATCGGCTTACGATCGTCGGTGCGCCGAGACCGCTGGGGGCTCCCGCCCGGACCCGTTGGTCGCATGGCTCCCGCTGCGTTTGTGACGGGACACGTGGCTCTCGTCGGGGAAACCACGGACCGGTGCTCATGTGATTCTCGCCGGACGTAGCCCGCGCTGCCGACGGTCGCCGGTCGCACCGCACATCAGCGCCGCGACGCCAGCGTCCGGGCGGCGATGCGCCAACCCAGGCCGACGTCGCCGGCGCGGAAGATGATCGAGTCGCGCACCTCGACGCGCGATCGCGCGCCTGACGTGGGTCCACACGACGGGGTCGGCGCCGGCCCGCACCTGCTCCATGGTCGGAGGCGGTTGCACGACGACGCCCTCCCCGCCATCAGTGTCGGCTGCCGGGCAGTCTACTGCCGCAGGTCGGCTGTCCGGGTCAGGGGTCGCGGATCGTGTTGATCATGTGTGGCGCGGCGCGAGCGACGTACGCGAGGACCTCCCGGGCCGCGTCATCGGGCCAGCCCTGACGGCCGATCGCGCCCGCCATCAGCTGCGCCCAGCGCAGGGCCTCGACCTCGGTGATCACGAACGGCGCGTGCCGCATGCGCAACCGGGGGTGTCCGTGACGCCGCGAGTAGATGGGACCGCCACCGAAGTACTGAGCAAGGAACTGCCCCAAGTGCCGCGTGCCGGGCTCGAGGTCGTCGGGGTAGTGCGGACGCAGCACCGGGTCCTGCTCCACCGCCGCGTAGAAGTCCTCCACAAGGGCGTGGAACGCCGCCTCGCCGCCGACCCGTTCGAACACGGTCGTGGGCTCGCCGCTCATCGGCGGTCGACGCCGGGCGTCGCCGCCGTGGCGCGTCGCCGACGGTGGAAGAACCGCGTGAGCACGCCGGCGCACTCGTCCGCCCGGATGCCGCTGACGACCGTGGCGCTGTGGTTGAGCCGCTCGTGGCGCGCGAGGTCCATCAGCGACCCAACGGCACCGGCCTTGGGGTCGGAGGCGCCGTAGACCAGCATCGGCACCCGTGCGAGGACGACCGCGCCGGCGCACATGGCACACGGCTCCAGCGTGACGTACAGCACGCAGCGCTCCAGGCGCCACGACCCGACCACCTCGGCAGCTGCCCGCAACGCCAGCATCTCGGCGTGCGCGGTCGGGTCCTGCCGGCGCTCCCGCTCGTTGTGGGCGCGGGCAATGATCTGCCCGTCCCGAACCACGACCGCCCCCACCGGCACGTCGTCGTGGGCCTCGGCGGCACGGGCCTCGGCCAGCGCCTCGTCCATCCAGATGCGGTGCGTCAGCGTGCTCACCGGTTCGTCCCAACGGCGGCGGGCGGGCAGGCCCCGTGGTGGAGGTGGGATTCGAACCCACGAGGGCGTTGCCGCCCTACCGCATTTCGAGTGCGGCGCACTAGGCCGGGCTATGCGACTCCACCGCGGCGCGCACGGCAGTGCGCGGCGAGGCGACAGACTACCATCGCCATCCGCTGCCACGCCGTCGATCTGCAGCGATCCGAGAGAGGTCATGACCGAGTCCGCCACCACGCGCCGCCGTGAGCTGTGCGACCTTCTGTCCAGCTTGACCCTCGAGCAGTGGACGGCCGAGACGCTGTGCGCCGGCTGGGACGCCGCTGACATCACCGCCCACCTGATCGTCCGTGAGCGTGAGCCGTGGACCGGTCCCGGGCTCGTCCTCGGCGGACCGTTCGCCGACCTGACCGATCGCCGGCGGGCCGCGTGGAAGGCACGCGGGCGGGAGGCGCTGATCGGGGCGCTGCGGGCTGGTCCGCCCTGGCCGCTGACGGTCGCTCCCCTCGAGGGCACGCAGGTCGTCGAGGACTGGATCCATGAGCAGGATGTCCGCCGTGGCGGGGCCGGCCTGTCGACGCCACCGCCAAGACCCGGGCTGGAGCGCCTGCTGTGGGGTGCTGCGCGGCGCTTCGCGTTGAGGACGCTCTCGGTCGACGCCAACGTCGTGATCGAGCTCACCGACGGGCGGCGGCGCCGCCGGCTCCAGTCGCGGCGGAGGCTGCCGTTCGCGACCTCGACCGACGCCGCCGCGGATGTCACGATCACCGGTCGGGTCGCCGAGCTGCTGCTGTACGCGGTAGGCCGCGACGGCGCTGAGGTCGAGGTGACGGGCGACGCGGCGGCCGGGTCGCTGCTCGCGGCCAGCCCTCGCAGCGTCTGACCCGAGTCACTCCCGCTCGCGCACCACGTAGGCAGCGGTGACGCCACGTTCGAACCCGAGCGCGCGCCAGAACGCATCGGCACGATCGCTGCCGTCCAGGACGATCAGCTCGTCGGTGTGGGCACCGAGCTCGGTCAGCTGCCGCTGCAGTGCGTTGACCAATCGCCGCCCCACGCCGCGACGCCGGAACCGCTCCTCCACCGCCAGTCGGGACAGCACGGCCGTCCGGCCATCGTACGAACCGGCGATTGCGCCGACGAGCTGCGCATCCATCAATGCGATGATGACGAGCTCCGGATCTCGACGGCGGAGGCGGGCGATCTCGTTGCGGAACCCACGTGGCGACGGCGGGAGGTCGGCGCGCTCCCACAGCTGTGCGATGGCGTGGACGTCCCCGCGTCCGGCGCGTCGCACCGTCACATCGCGGGATCCGAGCTCTGCTGGGGATGCTCCCGATGCTGTCATCTGTCCACTCCCGGTGCGAGGGCGGTGGCGGTCGTGGGCGGCGATGCAGCGGTTCGCTGCATTCGCAATCTGCCCGCGATCAGCGAACGGCCCGTGTCGTGGAGTTGATCATCTGAGTAATGCTATGGTTGCGCGCTGTGGCCATTCTAGGCTAGTCTCACGCTCGGCAATGCAGCCGTGACACAACCATGTTGGGGGTGGTCGGGGTGGTTGTCCATAGGTACATTGCCCATCAAACCAATTGCACGTGTCATCGAACGCAAGTCGAAGGGGAGTCTGCGAATGACGAAGCCCGAGATCTGGGGCCGGTGCCCGTCATGCGCCCGATGGTTCCCGTGCCCCAACTGGTTCCAGCGCGATCAGGAGCACCCGACATGCCCACGCTGCGGGATCGAGCCCACGCGCATCGAAAACCGCGCACCACGGCCGCCCGCCGCCGTCAGGTGCGCTGAGCAATACCGGGAGGATCTACGGGAATCACTCGGCAACGCCCTCAGCTACACCCACCAGCTGTGGGGCCTGTCCCGTTCCCTGTCCGCCTCGTCGCGGCTGACCACCGTCGCTGAGCAACTCGGTGAGCTCGAAGCGGTGCTGGAGGCCGAGCTCCGCCGCGCGGAGCTGATCGCCGGCGAGCTCGAACGCCTCGGCGAGTCGACGTCAGACTCGCAGTTGCCGGCGACCGCGTGACCGGAGGATCTGCGGATCCCGCAGACCCTTCCGAGCTCGGGCCCGTCAGCGGAACGGTAGGGCGAGCAGCCCCTCGACCACGCCAGGCAGGTCGACCGCGTTCACATCGGCGGCCTCGAAGGCCGTGACGGTGCCGCCTTCGTGACGGCTGGCGTAGCCGGTGACCAGGCCTGCGCGGCGGGCGCCGTGCACGTCCCACGAGTGCACGGCGACCATCGCCATGCGCTCGGGCGTGACCTCGTTGCGTTGCGCACAGTGGGTGTAGGGCAGCGGGGCGGGCTTCCAGCGCCGCACCTCGCCGACGTCGTGGCACGATGCGACGAGGTGGCGCAGACCAGCGCGCTCGAGCAGCTGCGCGGTCATGTCGGCATGGCCATTCGTCAGTGTGACCGCCGGCACACCAGCGTCGACCAGGCGTTCCAGGGCCGGCCGCACGTCCGGATGCGGGTCGAGATGCGCGAACCGCCGGAGCACCGTCGCGGCCACCTCGTCGTCATCGAGCATCCGCTCCAACGTGTGCCGGGCGAGTTCGCGGAACGGCACGAAGTCACCGGCGCAGGTGAGGGCGAAGCCGTCGGACAGCACCTGCGAGAACCAACGCTGGAGGGTGCCGTCGGCAGCGCCGACCTCGTCCAGCGCCCGTCCAACCCCATCAAGCGAGAACAGCGTCTCGTTGACGTCGAAGGCGACGACCAAGGGGCGCAGCACCATCAGGGCAGTCTACGCGCCGCCTCTGAGACCGGCCGGACGGCACGCGCAGCCCGCCCGTACCGGTCGACAGATCCAGGACGTCGGTCCCAGGGGCCCGTCGCGCCGCGACGCGACTCGGCTGATGACGCCATTGCAGCACCGTCGTCGCCGTGGCGCCCGTGGTCGTCCTCGCTGCACCACCCGCCGCGGCGGTACAGTGCGCACCACGGGTGACGTCCTGCCAGTCCCGTGGTCGACGGCCTGCGCCATGACGCCTTCACAGTGACGTCGGCGACGTACCGTCGCCCGCGGCACCGTCATGCGGGTGGGCACGCTGGCGCTCGTGGGCCGCCGCTGGGCAACGTGATCGCCAACGACGCCGCAGCGTCCGCGAGGGGCGCGGCCAACCGCCTCGCCCGCGCCGGCATCGCCCAGCGGCGTTCGCCGGGCTGTTCGCGCCGGACGCTGCAGTGCGCCACGGTGCGATGGGGCGTCCCGCTGCGGACGATGGAGGTGCTGACGGCCGGCGGTACGACGGCGCCACCCAAAATGACCGGCGTACGATCATCGGTGCAAGATCTTGGGTATTGTCGCCGGGACACTGGCACGCAACCAGTCACGTCTCCTGCCGAGGAAACAGGTCATGGGTATCGGATCAAGCATCGCAATCATCGCGATCGGTGCGATCTTCGCGTTCGCGCTCGACTTCGACGTCGCGGGCCTCGACATCAGGGTCATCGGCTACATCCTGATGGCCGCGGGCCTGCTCGGCCTGCTGTTCACCGCGCTCATCTTCGGGCGCCGCGACACGGGTCGGACCGTCGTTCGTGAGGAGCCTCGACGCCGCGAGGTCGTGCGCGAACGGGAGATCGACCGCTAGAAAGACATCGACGCGGTCGTGGGCGACGACGGCTTCGCGGCGGTCGACGCCTATCTCGACGATCTGTTCGGTGGCGACGACCCGGCGTTGATGGCCGGGCTCGCGCGCGCCGAGGCGGCCGGGCTGCCAGCGATCAACGTGTCGTCGAACCACGGTCGGCTGCTGCACGTCCTCGTGCTGGCGCGCCGGGCCACGCGTGTGCTCGAGATCGGCACGCTCGGCGGCTACAGCGCGATCTGGATGGCCCGCGCGCTGCCGCCGGACGGGCAGTTGGTATCGCTCGAGCGCGAGCCCGCGTACGCCGAGGCCGCCCGCGGCAGCATCGAATGCGCGGGCCTCGCGGACCGTGTCGAGATCCGCCTCGGGCGGGCACTCGACTCGCTGGCCGAGCTCGAGCGCGAGGGCGCCGGTCCGTTCGACATGGCGTTCATCGACGCCGACAAGGAGCCCTATGCCGACTACCTGCAGGCCGTGCTGCGCCTCTCGGCACCGGGCACGCTGATCGTCGCCGACAACGTCGTCCGCAGCGGCTCGGTCGCCAGGGGGCCGTCCGACGACCCGGCCGTGACAGGCATCCAGCGGTTCAACGCCGCGCTGGCGGGCGACCCGGGGCTCGCGGGCGCCATCGTTCAGATGGTGGGCACCAAGGGCCACGACGGCATGGCGCTTGCCGTCGTCCGCTGACGCTGGCGCTCACGTCATGAGGTCACGTCGGGTGAACCCGACGACGCCCGCGACGGCGGCGACCAGCGGAACCGCGGCGAGTTGCGCCAGACCCGGCCAGTCGAAGCCCGTGAACAGCGGGCGCGCCCCGAGGTACCACGAGAACGGTGACACGGCCAGCATCCAGTCGGCATCGATCGTGGGGCCGATCGCGTCGAGCATGAACGCGCCCACGCCGAACGCCGCGGCCACGCCCAGGCCGATCGCGCGCCGACCGGTGATTGCGCCGACCGCGAGGCCGATCGTGCCGAAGCCCAGGAGCAGCAGCAGCAGCCCGGTTGACCCGGCGACGACGTTGCCGATGGCCACGTCGAGGTCCAGCACGACGACCAACGCGATGGTCACGACCGTCAGCGCAGCGACCGGCACGAGGATGTTGAGCCACAGCGCTCCGAGGCGCTCCAGCAGCACCCGTGCACGGCCGACGGGTGCCGTCACCTCGAGCTCCAGCGTGCCGTCCTCCTCCTGGCCGGCGACCAAACGCGTCCCCGTGGCGATCGCGAAGACCGACAACAGGATCGGGCCGAGCAGGCCGTAGACGGTGGACGTGATGTAACCGGCGGGCGTGGCGATCTCGTCGTACCCGAAGGCGTTCACCATCGCCTCGGGCAGGTTCTCGACCATCGCCGCCATGTCATCGACGCCCATCACGGGGTAGAGGCCGATGTACATCGTCGCGATCGCGGCCAGGGCGACGCTCCACAGCAGCAGCGCGCGGCGCTGGTCCGTCATGACGCCACCGAGCACCGTGCCCGGTACGGCGGTGTTCGCGGCCATCAGTGGGTCACCTCCCGTGCGCGACGGTCGTCTGCCGGCACGCGGTAGAAGTCCAGGAACAGGTCCTCGAGCTCGCGGTCCTGCGCGGACCACGCCGTCACGCGGTACGCCGCCGCAGCCTTGAGCAGTGCGTCCGGCTCCCCCCGCAGCACGCATCGCAGCGTCCTGCCGTCCACGGTCGCGTCCTCGACGCCGGGCAGCGACGAGAACGCCACGACGTCGATGTGCTCGGCGAAGCGCAGCTCCACGACCTGGCCGGCGCGGTGACGCAGCGTCCGGACGTCGTCGGTGTCGACGACCACCCCGTCGCGGATGATCGCAACCCTGCCAGCGACGTCCTCGACCTCGCTGAGCACGTGCGAGGACATGAACACTGTCGCCCCCGCGTCCCGGGACTCACGCACCAGATCGAGGAACTCGCGTTGCAGCAGAGGGTCCAGCCCGCTCGACGGCTCGTCGAGGATCAGCAGCTCGGGTCGGTGCATGAACGCCTGCACGACGCCGACCTTCTGCTTGTTGCCCTTCGACAGCCCGCGGATCGGCCGGTCGAGATCGAGGCCGAAGCGCTCGGCCAGCGGGCCGATGCCATCGTCGCCGGCACCGCCGCGCAGGCGCGAGAGGTAGCGCAGCAGCTGGCCGGCGGTCCGCCGGCCGGACATGGCGAGCTCACCCGGGATGTACCCGATGCGGGCCCGCAGCGCGGGTCCGCCGCCGGCCGGCGAGGTGCCGAGGACCTCCGCACGGCCCTCGGTGGGCCGCAGCAGGTCGAGCAGCACCCGGATCGTCGTCGACTTCCCCGCACCGTTGGGCCCGAGGAACCCGAAGATCTCACCGCGCTCGACCTCGAGGTCGAGGCCATCGAGCGCCCGGACCCTCCCGTAGTCTTTGACCAGTCGCTGCGTGCGGATCACGACGTCGTTCATGACCCTGCTCCCTCCTGTGGCTCGGCTCCGTCGACGAACGCACTGCGCATGACCTTGGCGACCTCCTCGGTGACGAGCCCCTCGGTGAACATCTCGAGCACGGGACCGATGTAGGCCGCGGAGGCCTGCGGGTCCGCGAGCTCCGACGGGTCGCTGGTGAGGTCGACGCCCAAGAGGCGCTCGACGTGCTTGTGCAGCACCAAGGCGCCCAGCGTCCAGATCGTGAGCACGGCGGCCCGGCCGTGCGGATAGTCGGTCGGGCGCAGTGACCCCGCCCGGACGCCCTCGGCCATGTATCGGGCGGCGTCGGCCACCATCTCGTCGATCAGCGTCGCGACGTGCGGCGACCCGTCGGCCAGGCTGCGCGCTAGGTACCGGGTCAGGGGCACGTCCTGCTTGGCGCGCCGCATGGCGGCCGCGACGTCGAGGGCGGGCCCCTGCGCCATCGCCTCCTGCTTGTTGCTACGGATGATCCCGGCGACGTACTCGTCGCAGGCGTACCGCAGCCCGTCCTTGGTGCCGAAGTGGTGGATCACCAGGCCGGGTGACACGCCAGCCTCCGCGGCGATGGCGCGCACGCTGGTGGCCGCGATGCCGTCCGCGGCGAACCGCGTGATCGCGGCGTCGCGGATGCGCGCCCGCGCGGTCCGGTCCTCGACGGCAGCTGCTGAACGCATGTTCAATATACTAAACAACTGTTCAGTGCAATGCAACCCCCCACTGTTCAGCGCAATGCACCCCCGACGTCGCACGTCACCCTTCCGTCCAGCGTCCACGCCCTGTAGCGTGAGGTGCATGTTGGCGGTCCGGTAACCCGACCCGGCTCCCGCGCGCACCACCGCGGCGGGAGCTGTGGTCCGTGCGTCCGCACACCTCACATCGGAGCCGCCGATGTCCTCCCCACCCATCGCGGGCACCACGCCCGCCATCGCGCTCGTCTCGCTCGGCAAGATCTTCCGCCGCGCCGAGGGCGCCGCCCTGCGGTCGCGCGGCACCGTGACGGCGCTCGACGACATCACGTTCGAGGTCGCACAGCGCGAGACGGTCGCGGTGCTCGGCCAGAACGGCTCGGGCAAGTCGACCCTGGTGCGCGTCCTGTCGACCCTGCTGCTGCCCGAGCACGGCAGCGCGCGCGTGTTCGGCCACGACGTTGTCGCCGAAGCGGCCGTCGTGCGCCGCCTCGTCAACCGCGTGTCGGTCGAGGCGTCGTTCTTCAAGCGCATGTCGGCCGTCGAAAACCTGAGCTACGCCGCGAGGTTCCACGGGCTGACGCCCTCGCGGACGCGGTCGGCCATCCCTGTGATCCTCAGCGCCATCGGCTTTCCACCGGACCGCCGCGGCGAGCCTATGGAGAACCTGTCGCGCGGCATGCAGCAGAAGGTCGCGCTCGCGCGGGCGCTGCTGACGTCACCCACGCTGCTGCTGCTCGACGAACCGACCACCGGGCTCGATCCGCGGTCGAGGCGCGAGGTGCAGCAGTTCGTGCGCGAGATGCGCAACCGCCACGACGTGACGATCCTGCTGTGCACCCATGACCTCGACGAGGCCGAGGCGCTCGCCGATCGGATCGGCGTGCTTGACCGTGGCCAGCTGATCGCGCTCGACACGGTCACCGGCCTGTGCCGCCGCTACGACGCCTCGTCGCTGGAGGACATGTTCTTCGCCGCGACCGGCCGGACGCTCGCCGACGAGGCCGACGACCAGGAGGTCCACGCATGACCGGCGCCATGCGGAGGGAGACGAGGCAGCCGTGACCGCTCACCGTCCCGGGCACGCGTCGGAGCGCGGCGCCTGGTCGCTGCGCCACGAGCTCATCGGGCTGTCGGGCATCGTCGAGCGCAACTTCTACCTGGTCCGGCGCTACGTTTGGTGGGACCTGGCGTTCTTCGTGTGGACCGTGGCCAACACGCTGACCGTGGTGTTCATCGCCCGCGGGGTCGAGGCCACCGGAGGCACGCTCGACGTCAACCGCACCGCGGCGTACCTGCTGATCGGCGGCGTCGTCTGGGCCTACCTCGGGAACATCTTCGAGATCATCACGGAGACGGTCGCGTGGGAGCGCTGGGAGGGCACGATCGAGTACACGTTCATGGCGCCGTTGTCCCGTCCTGTGCACCTGCTCGGGATGGGAGCGTTCGCGATCCTGTACGGGGTGGCGAGGGCCACGCTGCTGTTCGGCGTGTGCGCGATGTTCTTCGACCTGGCCCTGCCGGGTGCGGACTACGGCGCCGCGTTGCTGGTCCTGAGCGTGGCCTCGGTGTCGTTCGTCGGGCTCGGGATGATGACCGCCGTCCTGCCGCTGATCTCGCCCGAGAAGGGCACGCAGCTCGGCTTCGTCGCGCAGGGCGTCCTGCTGGTGGTCTCGGGCGTCTACGCCCCGGTCGCCGTGCTGCCGGGCTGGATGCAGGCGATCGCGACCGTCTCGCCGGCGACCTACGCGCTCGACGGGATCCGCGGTGCGATCCTGTCGGGAGAGGGTGTGGCCACGATGGGCGACGAGCTGCTCCCGCTCGCCGTCATCGGCGTCGTGACGATCCCGCTGGGCCTCGCCGTGTTCCGGGCCGGCGAGCGCTACGCCAAGCGCCACGGCAAGTTGAAGCGCAGCGGCTGACCGACCGTGCAGCCGGTCTGCGAGGAAGACCTCTAGAGGTCGCGGCGGCGCAGCCGCCATGCCGCGAGCAGCAGCAGGATCACCGCGTAGCAGACCGACCAGACGATCAGCGACGTCGGCGGCGGCGCGGAGCCGGCGAACGGGTTGCCACCCGCGGCCTGGCGTGCGACCAGCAGCGCCGACGGCTGTTGGAGGTAGAACGATGCCCCGCGCCAGAGCGCGTCGCTGGGGATGAGCAGGCTCGTGCCGATGCCGATCAGCTGCATCGTCTGGTTGCGCAGCTGGTCGCCCACCAGCTCGATGATGCCGGCCAGCCACGCGACACCGAACAGGCAGAAGGTCACCACACCACTGGTGACGCCCGACCACGTCGTGCTCGCCAGGAGCCCGACCGAAAGGAGGACGACCAGCTCGAGCGCCAGCACCGCCAGCGCCCGTACCGGATCCAAGGGGCTGTACTCGGCGATGCCGGTTGCGATGCCCAGCACCGCCATGGTCATCAACGTGATGTAGCCCACCGTCACGAGCACGAACGCCAGCCACCGTTGGGCCAGCCATGACGTGCGGGACAGCGGCCGGGCGAGCACGGCGTGCAGCACCCCGGAATCGACCTCGGTGGCGACTGCGCCACTGGCCAGGAAGATCGCCAGCAGCGCCGCGAGGAACCGCACGATGTACAGGCCGAGCACGGTGATGATCGTCGCACCGAGCGCCAGCTCGACGCGATCCGTGCCCCGGGAGGTCACGTTGCTGTACAGCGCGTGGAACCCGAAGCCGAACAGCGCGAGGAACGCGACGCTGAGGACCACACCGATCAGCACGAGCCGCCGGCTCACGGCCTCGCGCATGCTCAGCCGGGTGATCGCCAGCGCCGTCACCGTCGCCCACCTCCGACGGTCATCCCGACTCCTCCCTGCCGACCAGCCCGACGAAGGCGTCCTCGAGCGAGCGCCGGAGCGGGACCAGCGCCCGGATCCGCGCACCCGACTGCACGAGATCGACCGCCAGGCGCGGGACGCCGTCGGGATCCTCGACGCCGAGCAGGACCTCGTGGTCGTCGGACGCCACGATGCGACCGTGCCCCGCGACGAGGTCCAGCGTGCGCTGATCGACCCGATCGAGCTGGATGCGCACCTCCACCGCCGCGGAGCGGACCTCGTCGAGGGTGCCACTGCGCAGGACGACGCCGCGGTCGATGACCACCACGTTGTCGCAGACCAGCTCGACCTCGCTCAGCAGGTGCGAATTGAGGAGCACGGCAACATCGTCGGCGGCCAGGCCACGGATCAGCTCGCGGATCTCACGCCGGCCCAGCGGGTCCATCGCCGACGTCGGCTCGTCGAGCAGGACCAGGTCCGGCTCGCTGACTAGGGCCTGTGCGAGCCCCAGCCGCTGCGTCATCCCCTTGGAGTATCCGCGGATGCGATCGTCGCCACGGCCCTCGAGGCCGACCAGTGCGAGCAGCTCCAGCAGCCTGCCCGCCTCCCGTCGCGGATCGCGGCCCGCCAGCCGCGCGTGGAAGCGTAGCAGCTCGATCCCAGTCAGCCATTCTGGGAAGCGGAAGTGCTCGGGCAGGTAGCCGAGGCGACGCCGGGCGGTCGGCTCGGCGACCGGCACCCCGAACAGCTCAGCGCGGCCGGCGGTCGCGTGCACCAGCCCCGTGAGGATCTTGACCGTCGTCGTCTTGCCGGCGCCGTTCGGCCCGAGCAGGCCGACGACCTGGCCGGGCCCGACGTCCAGGTCGAGTGAGTCCAGCGCGACGTGGCGGCCGTACCGCTTGTGCAGGCCGCGGGCGCGGATCGGTGCACTAGCCGATGCCATCGGCGACGTCGCGCAGCACGTCGATGTCGAGCCCCTCGGCACCGACCGCGTGGATGCGACCGTCCGCCTGCCACAGCAGTCCCGAGCCGGCCGCGTCGTCGAGCATCAGCGCCGGCGCTCCTCCGACCGTCGTGTCCTCCCACACCACGGTGTCCACCGGGACGGGGACCGGCACCGTCGACGTCCAGTCGTCGATCTCGGTGAGCTGGCGCGCGAGGTCCTCGGGAACCTCGGGGCGGCTGAGCAGGTACTCCCGGATCGCGCCGAGCTCAGCACCCTGCGCCTCGACGGCCAGCTGCCCCGCTTCGCCGACCATCAGCTGGTCCCCTTCGACGTCGTAGGTCGACGCGACCGCGCCGGGGATCGACACGACCAGCTGCGCGCCGTCGAGCGCCGGCGGCAGGTCGGGCGCACGGTCACCACGGAGGGTCAGGCGCGCGGTGTCCGGGGGCGACGCCACGATGCCGTCGAGCGTCGCATCGTCGGGCAGGGCGCCCACGTCGGTCGGTTCGAAGCCGCTGACCTCCGCTGCCTGCGCGAGGGTGTCGACCGCCTCCGGACCCGCCATGTCCCTGCCGCCGGTGTCCACGTCGACGATCTCCGCCAGCTGGTCGAGGTCTGCCATCGACTGGTCGGGATCGAAGGTCACGACTTCGAACCGCTCCGAGCGGAAGCCCTCGAGGAAGTCCGCGGCCGCCTGCCGTCCAGTGGGCGTGAACACCGCCAGGCCCGCGACGAGCAGCGCCACGACGCCGGCCGCGATGCCGATCGGCAGCCGGAGCCGGCGGGGCGCCCGCGTCGGGGAGCGGCCTATGGCACGCCAGGCGGCGTCGACTTCGACGTCGTGCGCGCGTGGCGACTCGGCGCCGAGGTCGGCGACGGCGCGGGCGGTGAAGCGGGCGTTGTCGGCGACCGCCGCCAGCCGTCCGGCGCACGCTCCACAGCCGTCAACGTGCCTCGCGATCCGCTCGTCGGCCGCGTCGAGGTGCGCGCGGAGCAGCTCGTCGGTAGGACAGCTCATGGTTCCAGCTCCTCGTAGTGGCGTCGGAACGCGTGCTCGCCCCTGGTGAGCAGCACGCCGACCGAACCGGTCGCGACGCCCAGGACCGCTGCGATCTCGGCGTAGCGGTAGCCGCTGTGCCGTAGCAGCAGGCAGGTGCGCTGGCGCTCCGGCAGCGCCGCCAGCGCCGCGCGCACGCGCGCCCGCTCCTCCGAGCGGACCACCTGTGCGAGCTGGGGCCCCGACGGGTCGGCCACGCGCAACGGCCGCTCGGCCGCAGCCGAGCGTCGGGTCCGCGCATCGGCGCGCCGGCGACCCCGCAGCCGGTTGAAGGCGCCGTTGATCGTCACCCGGCGCAGCCAGGCCGCGACCTCGTCGTCGGGCCGCTCGAGCACGGCATGGGTCGACAGCGTGGTCAGCGCCTCCTGGACGATGTCCTCGGCCTCGTCGGTGTCACCCGTGACGCGGGCCGCCAGACGCACCAGCTCGGCGTAGCGCCGGTGGAAGACGTCGGCGAACCTGTCGTCCACTACGGCCCCACCTGCCGGCTCATCGTGGCCCCGTTCGCTCCGCGGGTCGGTCACATGGTCAACACCGCCGACGTCCATTCTCTTACACCTCTGTGGGGCCTGGTTCCACAGACGACTGGTGGACCGGCTCCGCCGGGCCTTGGCCTCTGTGGGGCCTGGTTCCACAGACGACTGGTGGACCGGCTCCGCCGGGCCTTGATCCCACGCCCCACTACTGTGTGGGCGACATCGGCAGTGAGGCGATCATGACCGCACGACCCCCACAGCGCGGCCGACGATGAGCGCGATCGTCGTCAAGGACCTGCGCAAGCACTACGGCGACCTCGCCGCCGTCGACGGGCTGAGCTTCGAGGTGCGCGAGGGCGAGTGCTTCTGCGTGCTCGGTCCCAACGGCGCCGGCAAGACGACCACCGTTGAGATCCTCGAGGGCCACCGGGACCGCACCGGCGGCGAGGTGGAGGTCCTCGGCTTCGACCCGCGTGACGGTGGGCGTGACTTCAGGGAGCGGATCGGCATCGTGCTGCAGGAGGCGGGCGTCGACGACGAGTTCACCGTGCGCGAGCTGGTCACCCTGTACCGGGGGATGTATCCGCGGCGCCGCGACGTCCAGGAGCTGATCGAGCTCGTCGGGCTCGCCGAGAAGGCCGACGCACGGGTCAAGACGCTGTCGGGCGGCCAGCGGCGGCGGCTCGACCTGGCGCTGGGCCTCGTGGGCGATCCCGAGCTGCTGTTCCTCGACGAGCCCACCACCGGGTTCGACCCGTCGGCGCGGCGCAAGGCGTGGGGCCTCGTCGACAACCTGAGGGAGCTCGGCAAGACCATCGTGCTGACCACCCACTACATGGACGAGGCGCAGCACCTCGCGGACCGGCTCGCCGTGATCGCCAGGGGACGGCTGGTCGCCATGGGCACGCCCGACGAGCTCGGCGACCAGCAGTCCGACGCGGCGTTGATCAGCTTCCGCCTGCCCGCCGGGGTCGCTGGTGGCGACCTGCCGGCGCTCGGCGCGATCCAGGTCGACGGGCCGCAGGTCACCACGCGGACGGCGACGCCGACCGCGACGCTGACGACGCTGACCCGGTGGGCGACCGATCGCGGCATCGAGCTCGAGTCGCTGCGCCTGGACCGCCCGACGCTGGAGGACGTGTACCTGCGGCTGGTCGGCGACGCCGATGACGGTTGACACCGCCCCGAGCGGCGCGGTCGAGACCGGCAGGCCGTCGGGGGCGTCGCTGGTCTGGTCGTACCTGCGCTACGAGAACCGTGCGTTCTGGCGCTCGCCGATCGCGGCGTTCTTCACCATCATCTTCCCGCTGCTGTTCCTGGTGCTGCTCAGCAGCCTGGTCGGCAACGAGGAGATCCCCGACTCCGGCGGCCTGCGCGTGGCGCAGTTCCTGACGCCGGCGATCGCCGCGTTCGCCGCGACCACCGCCTCGTTCACGTCGCTGGCCATCGGGGTGGTCATCGAGCGTGACGACGGCCTGCTCAAGCGTGCCCGCGGCACGCCCCTGGCGCCGTGGATGTACATGGCCGCGCGCATCGGCTCGACGGTGTGGGTCGCGCTGGTCTCGGTCGCGCTGATGATCACCGCCGGCGTGGCCTTCTTCGGCGTCCAGCTCGTCGGTCGGACCGCACCGGCCGCCGTGCTGACGATCATGGTCGGCATCGGCTGCTTCGCGGCGCTCGGGCTGGCGATCGTCTCGGTCGCGCCGTCGCAGGGCGCGACCCAGGCGCTGACCAACGCGATCATCCTGCCGCTGGCGTTCATCTCGGACATCTTCGCCATCGGCGAGCTGCCGACGTGGCTCGAACGCATCGGCTGGTTCTTCCCGCTCAAGCACTTCGTCAACGCGCTGGCCGACACGTTCGACCCCTTCTCAACCGGACCCCAGGTCTCGTGGGATCACCTGGCCGTGATGACGGCGTGGGGACTTGCCGGTGCGGTCGTCGCCCTGCGCTTCTTCCGGTGGGAGCCCGGGCCCGCGGGGCTGACGCGGTCCCGGCGTGGCACCCGCGGGACGGAGGAGCCACCCCCGGCACCTGACCCGGCCGGGGTGCTGCAACCGATCGAGCGAACCGAACGACCCGGCATCGCGAGCATGGTCGCGAGCCAGGCCACCTACGCGGTGCGGGCGTTCTGGCGCGATACGGCCTCGGCGTTCTTCACGGTCGGCTTCCCCGTGATGCTCCTGCTGCTGCTGCCCGTCGTGTTCGGCGACGCCGAGCTGGCCAACCGTGGCGGCGTGCCGCTGACCCAGTTCCTCGCGCCCGTGCTGGCTGTGTTCGGCGCGGCGACCGCCGCCTACGCCGACTTCTCGGAGCGTGTCGCCCGCGCCCGGGACCAGGGTGTCCTCAAGCGGATCCACGGTACGCCGCTGCCTGTGTGGGCGTTCATGGCGGGCCGCGTGACCTCGGCGGTCGTCGTCGCGTTCGTCAGCCTCACCCTGACGATGGCGGTCGGCATCATCGTGCACGACGTCGAACTCGTGCCGGAAGCGCTGCCCGGCCTCATCACGTCGGTGGTCGTCGGCATCGCGTGCTTCGCGGCGCTCGGCCTGGCGCTGGCCACGATCGCGCCCAACGCCCGCGCGGTCCCGGCGATCGCCAACGCGACGCTACTGCCGCTGGCGTTCTTCTCCGACATCTTCCTCATCGGCGAGCTGCCCCCGTGGATGGACGCCGTCGGCTGGATCTTCCCGCTGAAGCACTTCGCCAACGCGGTCGCCGACGCGGTGAACCCCGCGGTGCCCGGCGCCGGCTTCTTCTGGGACCACCTGGCCGTGATGGCCGTGTGGGGCATCGCCGGCGCGTTCGTGGCGCTGCGGTTCTGGACGTGGGAGCCGCGCAACGCCTGACCTGGCGACGCCCGTCACTGCATGGCGCGATCGGCCCCTGCGCCCCGCATCCGCAGCCGCCGCGATGTGGGGCCGCCACGGCGCTACGCGGTCGGGCGCGTCCCCAGGATGGACGTTGCCAGCGCACGGGTGCGCGGCGCCGCGTCGAGCCAGCCGCCGTCGAGCGCGGTTCGCAGGTCGTCGACCGTGTCGAGGTCCGGGCGGGCGTCCAGCACCGCGGTCCGCAGTCCCAGGCGCTCGGCCTGCGCGAGCGTGTCCGCGCCGGTGTGGGCCGTGCTCATCGGCACCGCGGAGAGCAGTGACGGCGCACAGGTCCCCGTGCCCAGCAACGTGTAGCCGCCGTCACCCGCCGGTCCGAGCACGACGTCGTGGTCGTCGAGCCGTGCGAGGGCCGCCCGCAGCACGTCAGCGTCCACCGTCGGGCAGTCCGCACCGACCAACAGCACCCTTCCGGCAGCCGCCCCGTGCAGCGTGCGGTGGGCGTGGGCGAGCCGCTCGCCGAGCCCGTCTCCCACCTGGGCGAGCAGGCGCACGCCCGCTGGGCGAAGCGCGTCGAGCACGGCGCGGTCCCCTGCGTAGGACCACCACACGGTGGCGTCCGTGGCCCGCGCGGCGGTTGTGACATCGGCGAGCATCGCCGCCGCGAGGTCGGCGGCCAGATCGGCCGACAGGCCCGGCTGCATCCGCGTCTTGACGGGGCCGGGAACCGGCGCCTTCGCGACGACGGCGATCGCGGTGCCCACCGTCACGGTGTCGCCCGGTCCCGGCGCCGGAGCCACCACGCCGCGGCCGCCAGGGCGAGGGCGGTCACCCCGGTCATGGCCAGCCCGGCGTGCAGCACGCCCGCGTCCATCGCCAGCTCGACGGTGTGGCGCCCCGCCGGAACCACCACCCCGCGCAGCACGTCGTCGACGACGATGACATCGGCCGGTCGCCCGTCGACCGTGGCGCGCCACGCCGGATGGAAGACCTCGGACACGACCAGCAGCCCGGTGCCGGTGCCCGTGACCTCGACCTCGAGGTGGTCGGTGCCGCGGCCCATCACCGTCGCGGCGCCGCGGGCGTCGCGGTCCAGGTCCGGCGGTCCGGTCGTCAGCAGCGCGGTCGTCCGCGGGTCCACGTCGCCGTCGACGAGCATCTCGAGCGCCGCGCCGGGCGCCACGCGGCGGGCGTCGTGCACGACCCATGCCCGCGGGATGGCGTCGGGGTTCACGAGCACCCGCACCTGCCGGTCCAGGTACACCACGGGCCACGAGGCGATGCGCCGCCCGACCAGGTCAGGATCGCGGTGGTCGATGCTGCAGTTGAGCACCACCCAGCGCCCGTTGAGGAGGTCGAACACGCCGCGGTCGAACGCGCGGGGGAACAGGTTGGCGACGTGGTAGTCCTGCCTGCGCCCGTTGCCCGCGGTGATCAGGTCGTCGTAGCGGGCCAGGTGGACGGGGTTGTAGCCCTGCACGTGCTCGATCCCGAGCAGCATGCTCTCGTTGTGCGCCTCGAGCCACTGCACGCTCGGGTAGTGCCAGAAGAAGAAGTACGAGGCCGAGACGACCGACCCGTCGGGACGCCGAACGGGCGTGAACGCGGCGTACCTGCCGAGCTCCCCACGGTCCCGCTGCCGCTGCAGGAACGCACCCGCCCCCGACGGCTCGTAGAAGGAGGCGGGATCGATCCGGCGCAGCAGGTCGGGGTTGCGCGGCGCATCGAGCGCGCGTCGGATCTCGACGGTGTTGGCCCAGGCCAGCTCACCCGCCAGGAGGACCAGGGCCAGGGTCGCGACCACACGCGTGGCGCCGCGGTGGGGCCGCAGGCGCGTCACGGCGATGCCCACGAGGAGCGCGACGCCCGGATAGGCGATCAGCAGCGCGCGCTGCGGCGCGTGCGTGAGCATGCGGTCGAAGCCGGGCACCACCAGCAGCGGCGCGTTCAGTGGCGTGCGCACCGGCAGCGCGAGGACGAGGGCACCGGCGACGACCGCGCCCAGCAGCCACGCCAGGCGATCGCGGCGGGCGACCCCGAGCGCAACCACGGCCACCGTCAGCGGGACGGCACCGACGTGCCAGATCCCCGGCTCGACCAGCGCGGTCCAGTCCGCGGGCCACCAGCCACCGTGCCAGTCGCTCAGGCTCTGCCCCGGGTAGCCGCCGGCGAGGTTGGTGGAGGGGTTGATCTGCAACCGCGGCCAGACGACCGCCGCGGACAGGCCCGCGCCGACGACCGCGAGCGCCGCCGCGTTGACGCCGAGGGTGCGCAGGCGGGACCGCCACGACCCGCCGGCCGACAGCGCCCGCCCGACCAGCCAGACTCCCGCCAGGACCAGGACGTACACCGTCCCCTGGCCCAGCCAGCCGCCGGTCACCTGGGTCAGTGCGATCCCGGCGAGCGCCCATGCGCCGACGCGGCGCACCCCGGCGGTGACCAGCCCCCGCTCGATGCCCAGCAGCAGCCACGGGATCCACGCCTCGACCGACACGAACGCAACGCAGCAGACATTGCGCTGGAACATGAAGCCGTTGAACGTCGCCGTCACCGCGGCGGCCAGCGCTCCGGCGACCGACAGCCGCAGCGCACGCGCCAGCACGTAGGTGCCGGTCGCGACGAGCAGCAGCTGGACGATCAGGAACGTGTGCACCGCGCGGCCGAGCTCGAACAGGGTGAACGACACCATGGCGGGCAGGTAGCCCCACCCGGACAGCGGGTCGCCGGCGGACGGCATGCCGCTGAGCACCGTCGGGTTCCACCGCGGGACGTGGAGGGCCGCGAGCTGCTCCCCCAGCCAGCCGAACCACGGGATGAACTGCGTCGCAACGTCCATGCCGACGAGCACGCCGCGACGGTGCACGACGACGTGGACGGCGATCACGACCACGGTCAGGCCGGTGAGTGCGACCCGGTCACGGCGGTCGTCGAGCACACGCGCCGGTGCCGCGCGGTGCGACGTGGCGTCACGCGGGCCCGACGCGGCGCCGCGCAGGTCCGAGGGCGCGGTGAGGCTCACGATCCGGACCGGGGCCACGCGTGCATGGCGGGGAGCGTAGTCGCCCACGTCCGCAGGCCCGCCGGCCGTTCGGGCCACGACCGTCATTCTTTCGACTCTCGCCAGAAGTGCGACGCAGGCCCGAATGCGCCTTCCGCCGCGTGCGGAGGCGCGGTACCGTGGGGGGAGCGGAACGGCCCGAAGGAGGCTCCATGGACCTCGGACGACCTGTCGCACGCCACGACATCCGGCGGCCGCACGAGATGAGCGAGCTCGAGGAGATCCTCGTCGAGAGCGCGGCCGACGAGCAGCCCGCCGACGAGCAGCCCGTGGGGTCGGAGACGTCGGAGCACTGAGCACGGCACCGGCATCGTGGAGACGCTGTTCAGTCTGACTGTGCTGGCACTGCCGCTGCTCGCTAGAGGCCTCGCCGAGGCGGTGCAGCGACGCTCGCGGAGGTCGCTGTGGTCGGGGTTCGAGCCGCAACCGGCGCCCGATCCGTTCCGTGGGTACAAGATCGCCCAGCTGATCGTCGGGCCCGACGACGATGCCTGGCTCGCCGGCGTCACGAGCCTCCGGTACGGCGTGGACGAGCTGGCGCGATGTCGCCGCCGCGGCTGCAGCCCGCCAGGCCTGGACTGCCGCTGCGGGTTCTACGCGTTCCGCGACCGCGACCGCGCCGTCGCACTGCTCGGTCAGCTCAGCGCCCGCCACCCCGCACGCAGCTACGTGCTGCTCACGGCGGACCTCGACGGTGAGGTCCTCGAGTACGAGCTGGGGTTCCGCGCCCAGCGTCAGCGCGTGCTGCGCATCGAGATCCCCAACGCCTGCTCGCGGTGCCTGCGTGACGGCTACCTGCGCCCAGCGACCACGTTCCTGGCGCACCCCCACTTCCGCGGCGAGCAGCTGCTGTACGAGCGCACCCTGTCGGCACGGATCGCCCTGCCGCTCGGGAGCGCGCCGATCCGGCCGGTGTGCCGGGACCACGTCCCCGACGGAGCCGCGCGGCGGTTCACGCTGCTCGGCCTGCGCGGGCTGACGGGCACCGAGGTCGCGCTGCTGCCCGACGCGGACCTGCCCGCGACCGGTGGCGCGGCGGAGGCGGCCTGAGCGGCTGCGGAAGCGCGCGGTTGACGAGAAGTTGACAGCGCTGAGGACCTGTGCGCTCTGCGCACCACGGTGCAGAACCTGCATTTCGGCCAGGCGCCGGGGTTACGCATGGTCACATCGGTGAGGCTACGATGCGCGCCGTACGAGCCGGCACAGGCCCTGCGGCAGGGCATTGACGAGCTGAACAGGTGCAGCAGACATCGGGGGGACGCGGCTTCGGGCGGCGTTGGCTCATCCCCGGAGTGGTCGCGGTGGTGGCTGCGGTCGGCGGCGTCCTGGTCGGCCTGGCGCTCGTCGGCTTCGACGTCGTGCCCGGCGGCGCCGAGGACGTGTCGTCCCCACTGCCGTAAGAGGGCGACACCGGGCCCCCCAGTGATTGCCGGTCAGAGGACCGGATGACGCTGATCGTGGCGGCCGGGCCGGAGATCGCGCCGGCGCTGCGACAGATCGCCGAGGACGCAGGTACCGTCACCGCCCTGCGGTGCGTCGTGATCGAGGTCACCGCTGTACCGCCGCCGACCGTCCGCGCCGCCCTGGCACAGGGGTGGGACGAGGAGGAGCGCGGACCGGCGCCACACGTCTGGGTTCCGACCACGTCGACGGAGGTCAGCCTCGCCGCCGCCGGTGGTGCCGGCGACCTCGTCGACACCGAGTCACCCTCGATCGCGACATCACCCTCTGTGATCGCCATGCCACAACCGATGGCGGACGTGCTCGGCTGGCCCGACGCGCCGATGTCGTGGGAGAGCATCGCCGACCTGGCCGCCGACGACGACGCCTGGGCCGAGCGCGACCGTCGCCAGTGGGGTGCGTTCCGGATCAGCCTCGTCGAGGACGTCGCGGCCGAACCCACGATCGGCGCGGTCGGTGCGCTGACGGATGCCGTCGGCGCCCTGCCGACGAACGCGGCGACCCGGTCGGAGGACGAGCAGTTCCATGTCAAGGCGCAGCTGCTGCTGCTGGAGCGCAAGGTCGAGTACCTGGGCGGGACGACGGGCCAGCAGCTCGACGAGATCCCTGCGACCGACCAGCGTGACGAGCTTCTGCAGACCGTGTCGGCGCTGCTGTTGACCGAGCAGATGGTCTGGATGTACAACGGCGGCGACGCGACGCTGGGCCGGACACACCCCTCGCGGCCTGGTACCCGCCCGACGGCGCGCCGGACGCCGACTACCCGTACGTCCGGCTCGACGCCCCGTGGACAGACGACGCCACGGCCGACGCGGCGGCGGAGTTGCTGCGCGCGATCGAGTCCTCCGACGGCATCGGGACGCTCCAGGCCGGCGGGTTCCGCGACAGCACCCGTGAGACCACGCCTGAGCTGATCGACGCCGAGGGCCTCCGGCCGGACCTGGCGACCGACGCACCCGAGCCGGTCGTGCCCGACATCGTCGTCGGCCCGTTGATGCAGGCGTGGCAGGACCTGAGCCAGACGGGCAACCTGCTGGCGGTCGTCGACGTCTCGGGCTCGATGAAGACCGAGGTGCCGGGCACCGGTGCCAGCCGCCTCGACCTGTCCAAGCAGGGGCTCGAGGCAGGCATCGCGCTCACGGACCCGGCGAGCTCCGGTGGACTGTGGGAGTTCTCCACCGAGCTCGACGGCAGCACCGACCACCGTGTCCTCGTGCCGCTCGGTCCGCTCAACGAGGAGGTCCGCGAAGGCGTTACCCGGCAGGAGGCCGAGATCGCCACCGTCCGGGAGCTGCAGGCGCGGGCTGACACCGGCCTGCACGACACGATCCTGGCCGGCTACGAGCACATGCTGGACAACTTCGAGCCGGGCAAGCTCAACGCGGTCATCTTCTTCACCGACGGCAAGAACGACGACGCCGATGGCGTCAGCCTCGGGCAGCTGCGCCGCCGGCTGCGGGACCTCGTCGACCCGCAGCGTCCGGTGCTGTTCATCGGCGTTGCCTACGGGGCAGAGGCGGACTTCGAGGTCCTGAACCGCGTGACGAACATCACCGGCGGCAAGCTGTACAAGCTCGACCAACCGGAGGACATCCGTGACGTCTTCATCGACGTGCAGACGGCGGCGTCGCGCAGTGACGAGGTGTGGCTCAGACCCTACAGCCGACCGAGCCGGAGGAGGTCGTCCACCGGGCAGTGCGGTCGGTCGCGCTGCACGCGCGACGCGAGCACCAGCAGGAGCATCGCCGTCGTCAGGGCATCGCCGAACGCGTGGTGGGCGCGCATCGGCGTGACGCCGAAACGCCGGGCCGTCGCGGTCAGCGACCGGCCGCGCGGGATGCGACCGTCACGCTGGTCCAGCCGGCGCACCAGCGCCATCGTGTCGATGAGCCCGGCGTGGTCCACGTCGAGCCGCCCGAGCAGGGCGCGCTCGATCCATGCGCCGTGGGCGACGACGACGCGTCCGCCGACGGCGTCGCGCAGCTGCGAGGCAACCTGGTCGAGGGGCGCGCCTTCCAGCAGCTGGTGCGGCAGCAGGCCGTGGACCGGCAGGGAGGCACGCGGCAGGCGGCCGTCATGCGCCACGAGCCGGTACCCGGCGTCAGCGAGGCGCACCCTCCCGCCGTGGATGGCCACCCATCCGACCGACAGGGGCTCCGCCTCCCGCGGCGCTGCGGTGGTGGTCTCGAAGTCGACCGCCACGAGCTCCGCGTCCCGCCAGTCACGTTCGTCGCTGCGGCGGAAGAACCACACCGCGCGGGCCGACCCTAGAGCACACGCAGGTTGACGACGATCGCCTCCTGCGTGGTCCGGGCGATGACAACCACGGCCTCGGTATCGGACGAGGGGTTCTCCTCGATGTGTGGCAGGTTCGGCGGCACGTAGACGTAGTCGCCCGGTGCCGTCTCGAGCCGGACGAGCTCGCCGTGCTCGTCGCGGAACGAGAACGCGGGCGTGCCCGCGACCACGTAGATGCCCGTCTCAGAGCGACCATGGTGATGCGGCTGGCTGGCGGTCGCGGGCGCGACGCGCGTCTCGCCCATCCACAGCGTGGACGAGCCGACCAGCTCGCCCGACAGAGCCGCGCGCCGCGTCATGCCGGTCGACTGGCTGGTGTCGTCGGACAGGTCGCCTCGCCGGATCAGTCGCAGTCCACCCATCGTGGTCTCCTGTCTGGATCGCGCCGTCATCCGAGCATGCCCGTGTGGTACCGGCTCTCGATGCTCTGCTGGGCGGTGCGGATCGCCTTGAACGTCTCGCGCAGCTGCGCACGGGCGAGCGCCTCGAGCTTCTCGGGGTCGAGCCAGTTGTCGGCCGGTCGCCCTGCGGCGTGCAGCTCGAGATGGCGCCGGAGCCGCAACCCCGTGGCCAGCTCGTAGCCGGCCCGCAGCGTCGCGGCCAGGTCGTCGGACAGCTGCCCCTCGTCCGCGGCACCCAGGAGCCGGACGTCGGTGGCGATGTCGCTGCTGCCCCGGGCGAGTGCGTGCAGGCGCGCGATGTCGGCGATCGGCAGCGTGACCCCGGCCTTGATGTCGAACGAGCCCTTGTGCTCGCCTGAACGGTCGACGGCGAACCTGCCGAAGAACCCCAGCGGCGGGCGGTGCCGCGTGGCATCGCGGGCGAGCCGGCCGAGGAAGATGCCGTTGTCGGCGGCGGTGGCGATGACCGGTGCGAGCAGCTCCCGTACCTGCAGCTCACCCGTCACGGTGCGCAGGTCGAACGCGATCGTCGAGTCCATCAGGTGCTTCTCGCTGGGCCGCTCGATCCAGTCGGCGAAGGCGCGGCGCCATCCCGAGACGTCGTGACGCCACGCGTCGTTGATCGCCATGACCCCGCCGTTGCACCTGGCGTATCCGCATCTCTCCAGGCCCGCCACGACCCACTCGGCCGAGCGCCGCCACCAGGCGTCGCCGTCGTCGTCGAGGTCGTCGGACAGCAGCAGGCCGTGATCCTGGTCGCTGTGCAGGGTCTGCTCGCGTCGCGCCTGGCTCCCGAATGCGATCCAGCCGAATGGACCCGGCGGATCCCCGTGCTCGGCGAACGCCAGGACAAGCAGGCGCCGTTGGACGCGGTCGGTGACCGTGGCGACAACCGTGCCGACGTCACCGGCGGTCGTGCCGGCGGCCAGGAGAGCGCGCACGGCGTCGGGCAGGTCGTCGACCGCCGCGGCGACGTCGTCGACGGTGGCGGCGCGGTCGATCGTCATGCGCAGATGCAGGGGGCTGCGCGTGCCGAGCTCCAGCACGTCGTTCGAGCTGAGCATGCCCACGAGCCGCCCATCCTCTGTGACAGGCAGGTGGTGGATGCCGGCCGACAGCATCTCGATCAGCGCCTCGAACACCGGCGTCTGCGCGGTGACGGTGCGGACGTCCCAGGTCGCGATGTCACCGATCGGCGTCGACGGCGAGAGCTGCCGGGCCACGAGGCGGGACCGCAGGTCGCGGTCCGTGACGATCCCGACGCGGTCGCGGTCGAGCACCACCGCCGACGAGATCCGCTGATCGGTCATGCGTCGCGCCACGGCGGCGCACGTCTCGGCGGCCTCGGCGGTGCGCACCGGTGCGTGCATGAGCGTCCTCACCGCCGCCGTCTGGAGGTCGATCGTGCGGGTCGGACGGTCCAGCACCTCCGTCAGCTGGTCAGGGGCCGCGGACCAGGCGATGTCGATCGCGCGTTCCGGCAGCCACACGACCATGCTGGGCTCGATCGGGTCGAGGCGCTCGTCGGCGGCCGGCGCGCTGAACTCGCCGCGCGTCACCAGGTCGACGGTACGGTCCGAGCCGTCGCGCACGATCAGCCCGCCGCGCTGGACCACCAGCGCCGGGGTCGCAAGACCCGTGACCCCGTCGATGTAGGCGATCTCGGCCTCGGCGGCGAGCCCGGCGAGCACGTCGCGACCGACGCCGACGAAGGCCGGGCACACCGTCAGCAGATCGACGAGGTCGTCCAGCACCTCCGCTGGCAGGTGGTCGGTGGCCATGGGACCACGATCCCCCACGCAGGTGCCGTTCATCCCGAGGCCGGCGACGGCGCCTCCCCGGCAGACGCTCGACCGGTCGAACGCAGGCTGCCAGCGGCGAGTCCCGCGCCGCACCCTCATCCGGAAGCCCACGCCGTCCGACGTCGGAGGGCAGAAGGGCCCATCCGCCTCGGGACGACGAACGCACATCGGTTTGCTGCCATGGCCGTGCCGGCGACGCGCGTTGGGTGATCGTCACGGTCCGGCCGTGAGAGGCTGACCGATGACCAGCGACAAGCGACGCAGGGCGAGGAATCCGCGCGCGGATGACGAAGACCGGCGAGCGCCACACGACGGCGCGACGACACGTCGTCGGGCCCCGGCGGCACCGACCCGCACGCTCGGCTACACCCCGCGGGGCGCGTGCACCCGGACTCGGCGGCGGCGGCGAACGCGCTCGCCCACGCCGGGGTGACCGGCCTTGGCGGGCAGCCGCTACCCGAGGCCGTCGTGTTCGGCGTGATGGGCGACCTGCTGCACGACATCCACAACACGCAGGTGCGGGCGATCGCCGCGTTGGCCGCCGCCCGGGACCGGGTGGCCTGAGCAGGCCGTCGGCGGCGGTTCCCGTTGATCGCCGGAGGGCATCCTGGCCGCCATGCGCACCGAGACCTACGCCGACGCCGACGCCGTCGCCCAGCGAACCGCCGTGGTGATCGCCGAGGCGGCCCGCGAGGGTGCCATGCGGCACGGCCGGGCGGTCCTGGCCTTCAGCGGCGGGTCGACGCCGGCGCCGATGCTGGAGCGCCTTGGGAAGATGGACCTGCGCTGGAACGCCACGCACATCCTCCAGGTCGACGAGCGGGTCGCTCCCGACGGCCACGAGGACCGCAACTGGACGATGATCACCAACAGCCTCCTGGCGGGCGCGGACATCCCGGAGGCACTGTTGCATCCCATGCCGGTGACCGACGACGACCTCGACGCGGCGGCCGGGCGCTACGCGTCACGGCTGCAGACCGTCGCGGGCGTGCCACCGGTCGCGGACGTGGTCCACCTCGGCATCGGCGCCGACGGCCACACCGCGTCGCTGGTGCCGGGCGACCCCGTCCTCGCCGTGCGCGACCGGTGGGTGGCCATCGCCGGCCCGTACCAGGGGCGCATGCGCATGACCATGACGTACCCGGCGATCAACGCGGCCCGACTCCTGGTCTGGCAGATCACTGGCGCCGAGAAGGCGGGAGCCGTCCGCGCTGGGCTCCGGGGCACCGGTGTGCCGGCGTCGAAGGTCCGCCGGCGCGACGTCGTCGTCATCGCGACGGACGACGCGGCCGCCGAGCTCCGCGGCCCTCGTAGACGATGGCCATCCGCCGTTGAAGATTCGATGAACAGCGCCTGAACACGCGGTGTACGCTTGGGTCTCATCCTCGTGACGGAAGGATGAGCGATGGCGCCCGAGGAGATGTTCCTGCGTCTGCTGATGGCCGCCTTCTGCAGCGGGCTGATCGGCTTCGAACGGGCGTCCGCGCTGCGAGCAGCAGGAATGCGCACCCACACGCTGGTCGGCGTGGGTGCGGCGGTGTTCTCAATCCTGTCGATCGCGGGGTTCGAAGCCGCCGATGAGTCACGGATCGCTGCCCAGATCGTGACGGGGGTGGGCTTCCTCGGCGCCGGAGCGATCTTCAAGGAGGGCGGATCGGTCAGCGGGCTCACCACCGCGGCCGGGCTGTGGATCACCGCCTCACTCGGCATGGCCGCCGGCTCCGGCAGCTACTCGCTCGCCGCGTTGGGCACCGTCGTGACCCTCTCGATGCTGATCGGGCTGCGGGCCGTGGACGCCGCCGTCCGCCGCCGGCGGGTGAAGGTCCAGCGCCGGCTGGAGGTCCATGTCGGCGACGTGTCGAAGCTCGAGAAGCTGCTCGCCTTCATCCAGCGCGTCGATCCGGGCGCGGAGCAGATCGACTTCACACGGACCGGCGGGTCGGAGGGCGTGCTGGTCGTGACCTGCAACGAGGACGAGGTCGCCAAGGTCGCCGACATGGTCGCCTCCCACAAGTCGGTGACGAAGGTCGAGGAGCTGTCCCCCCTGCACTGGCGGCAGAAGCCCCGCAAGTACCAGGCCACCTGACCGTCGACGGGGTCCACCGTCGGGGATCATCCTGGCGCCTGGTCAGGATGTCATGGTAGGGAGGGCGGAGCCGGCGTGGCGGCGTCCGCAGCACGCCGGAGGGCGACCGCCTGACGGAGCAGCACGGACAGCATCTTGGCAGCCGTCTTGACCGTCGGCCACGGTCGGCCCGTGACCTTCGACACGCCGGCGCGCAGACGGTAGGCGACGTCGACTTGTCCCAGCCGCAGGCCGGCGTGGGCGGCGCGCAGCGCGAACTCCAGGGGCCAGCCGTACGTGCGGTCGCGGGCGCCGATGGTGGCGACCACGTCGCCGCGCAACGCCTTGAACGGACCGATGTCGTGCAGGTCGGTGCCGGCGATACGGCCGCACACGCGCGCGAGGACGGCGTTGGCGACGCCGACGTGCCATGGCATGGCGCCCGGCTCCCGGCGCGCTGGCACACGTCGGCCGAACACGACGTCGGCTTGGCCCGCGCGCAACGGTGAGAGCAGCGCATCGAGGTCGGCCCAGTCGAAGGTCGCGTCGGCGTCGAGGATGGTGATGTACGTCGCGCCGTCGGCGGCCGCCAGGCCCCGCTGCACGGCGGCGCCGTAGCCCCGGAACGGCTCGTGGACGACGCGGGCGCCAAGCGCCGCGGCCACGGCGGCGGTGTCGTCGGTCGATGCGTTGTCGACCACCACGACGTCGAGCCACGTCGGGGCACCAGCCAGCGCCTCCGGCAGCGCGTCAGCCTCGTTGAGCGCCGGCAGGACCGCGACGACCTCGGCCATTACCGGCGCTGCTCCGCCACCAGCGAGGCGCGCAGCGGCGCGGTGGCGAACTGCGCCATGCCGTCGGCGAAGGCGACCCGGGCGGTGAACCCCAGCTCGCGCTGCGCGCGGCGGGGATCGGCGAAGACGTGGCGGACGTCGCCGGCGCTCCACCGCCCGGTCACCTCCGGCGCCGGCGCCCCGTCGCCGAACGCCAGACGCAGCGCCCGGGCCATGTCGAGCACGGTTCGCGGGTCGCCGCTCGCGACGTTGACGGCACCGTCGACGGGCGGGTCGACCAGCAGCGCGCGGACGGTGGCGTCGGCCACGTCGCTCACATGCACGAAGTCGCGCAGTTGACGACCGTCCTCGAACACCTGTGCTGCGCGACCCGCCTCGTAGGCGCTGCGGATGATGCTCGCAACGCCCGCGTACGGCGTGTCGCGGGGCATGCGCGGACCGTAGACGTTGTGGTAGCGCAGCATGGTCACCGGCACGCCACGCTCGATGCCGAAGGCACGGCACAGGTGCTCCTGGTGGAGCTTTGTCGCTGCGTAGGTGTTGCGCGGGTCGACCGGCGCGTCCTCGCCGACGGCCTCCGGCGTGAGGTCCTGGCCCGTCTGAGGGTCACGGGCTTCGAACCGCCCTGCGTCGAGGTCCTCGGGACGGCGGGGGCCGGGACGGACCAGGCGACCGTCCGGCGCCCGGTAGCGTCCCTCCCCGTAGACGACCATCGAGCTGGCAAGCACGATCCGGCCGGTGCCATCAGCCTCGGCCAGCGCCCGCAGGAACACGGCGGTGCCGAGGTCGTTGTCGCGGACGTAGTCGGGGGCGTCGAGGACGTCCTTGCCCAGCCCGACCCGCGAGGCCAGGTGCGCCACGGCGTCGGCGCCCGCCACGACCCGCGGGCGGTCAGCGACCGTGAGCAGGTCCGCCTCGACGTAGTCGACGTCGTCGCGCAGGTAGGTCGGTCGTCCGGCGTGCGCGGCATCCGACAGGATGTCGAGCACGCGCACACGGTGCCCTTCGCTGACGAGCGCGTCGACCACGTGGGAGCCGATGAAGCCGGCGCCGCCGGTGACCAGCACCTGCATGCTGTCGCTCCTCCGCGCGCTAGCTTCTGCGGTCCGGGCCGGTTGCAGCGCGCGCCCGGTACCACGCCCAGGCCGCGCAGAACAGCCACACGACCGCGAGCAGCGCACCATAGCCGACGGTGTAGTTCAGCGGCAGCCGCGACGGATCGCTCGCGCGTGCCCCGTACCCGCGCACCAGCGGGAACGCCACCAGTGTGACCACCGCGGACGCGGCCAGACCGACCTGCAGCGGCGCTCGCAGCGCACGCGGCCGCACACGTCGCAGGCCACGGCCGACGAGCAGGACGAGTGGGGCGAAGAGCAGGTCGTGCAAGACGAGCGCGCCGATCATCCACGTCAACAGCGGCCGCACCCGCACGTTCAGGATCCCCGTGCCCTGGTGGATCAGGATGCCGTAGACACCGAAGGTGATGACGGCGAGACCCATGACCGTCAGACCCCAGAACAGCCAGCCGGGCACGGCCTCGACCCGCGTGTCCAGCCCGTCAGCCTGTCGACCGCTCACAGCACCCGCACCTCGCCAACCCACTTGGTCTGCAGCACCCCGGGGTTGTTCGGAGCGATCAGCCGCACCGGGAAGCCGTGATCCAGGTGCAGGTCCTCGCCCTCGACCCGGAGCGCGAGGAGGGTGTCGGGGTCGGCTGTCAGCTCGGGCGTCAGGTCGCTGGCACGGTAGAAGCCGCCCGACTGCAGCGACAGCACCCGAACGCGGGCGCCCGGCGCGGCGCCGGCGCGCTCGAGCAGCGTCGCAACGCTGACCCCGGTCCACCGCTTCACCACCGACCAGCCCTCGACGCACGCGATGGGCAGGACCGCCTCGTGCTGGGGCAGCGCCAGCAGGTCGTCGCGCGACAGCTCCAGCGGTCCGCCCGCACCACCCGCCATGCGCAGGCGGTAGCCCGGGGACATCGCCGCCTGCTCAACGCGCGCCGCCGCAGCGGACGTGTTGACGGGGAAGCCCTGGGGACCGATCCCGGGAGACCGCGCGTTGAGCACGGCCAGGCGTGCCAATGGCCGCACCGTGCCGCCCGCCGATGCGGCGGCGACCAGGCCCGACACGGCGGCCGTCGCGGTCAGAACCGTCCGGCGGGTCAGCCCACCCTCAGCGGGCAGGGTGGCGCCGGCGGCTCGCCCGTCGACGTCGTCGGTCGCGGCGACGGCGTCGTCGGCGTCGACGTCGGTGGGCGGGCCCCGGCGCGCGACCGACGCCGCGATCGACGCCTTCGCGCCGACGTGGGCGAGCAGGGCGCCCATGGTCACCCACGCGGCCCAGTAGTGCCCGATCGGGAAGAAGAAGCCCCACGGGTACCAGTACATGACGTTCTGGACACCCGTGACCAGCATGAAGATGCTGCCGCCGACCAGCAGCGGGAGCGTCATGCGCTCGACGGCGTGGCGGACGCTGCGCACCGGTGGCCGCGTGAACAGCTGGGGATAGACGACGAACAGTTTGGCGAACAGCAGCGGGACGGCCGCGATCCCGGTGATGACGTGGAGGCCCTGGGTCACCCGGTACAGCTGCCCGCCGGCGGTCGGCCACGCCTGCCAGCCTCCGCCGCTCACCACGTCGTGGGCGAGCAGGCTGCCGCCACTCTGGATCAGGTGCGACAGCATGCCCGTGACGAAGCAGATGCCGAACGCCGCCCCGAGGGCGATGCCAAGCCATGACGCAGGCGCCGGGTCGTGCATGCAGCTGCGGAACGTCCCCGGCCGGAACGGCGGGAACCGCGGCGGGGTGACCAGCCGGCCCAGCGTGCGGCGCACGCCATCCGCGGTCCGCCAACCGGCTGCCGGGGACATGGCCTACGGCTTCGCGACGCTGCCGACGATGTACATGACGCTCACGACGGCCAGGCCCCCGGTCGATCCAAGGATCAGCAACCGGAAGCGCTCGCCGCGCAGCCACACGGCCAGCGCCCAGACCAGCGGCAACGCCGTGAACACGAACCGCGGCCGCGGGCCGAGCGTGTGCGCCACGAGCGCAAGCCCGACGACCCCAGCGGCGTACAGCGGCAGGGTGAGCGGGGGGCGCCAGCGCCACAGCGCCCACGCCCCCACCAGGACGACGACGGCGCCGAGCCCGATGAGCACCGTCCCCGGGTCGGGATCGTCCCAGCGCACCAGCGTGCTCAGGCGCTCACCGTTGCGGACGCCCAGATCCACCCGCTCCTCCCAGCCTTGGCGCTGGATCAGGTCCCACGCGTCGGCCCGGCCGGTGTGCCACCACAGGAAGCCGTGGAAGGCGAGCACGCCGACCGGGGCGAGCGCGGGCGCGATCAGGCTGCGCCACTCCCGGCGGTGGTGGATCGCCACCGCCGCCGCCCACGCGCACGACGCGACGAGTGCGATCGCGTTGGGCCGGGTGGCGGTCGCCAGCGCCGCGGCGAGACCGGCCATCAGCCACTGCTGCCGGGTCAGCGCCAGGAGGCACGCCACGACCAGGCACAGCATCAGCGCCTCCGCGTACGCGATCGACAGCACGAACGACCCTGGGAACACGCAGACCAGCAGGGCGGCGCGGTCGGCGGCGGCGCGGTCCGCCAGGCGCGCGACGAGCAGCCACGACCCGACCACCACGCCGAAGCCCAGCAGGGTCACCACGACGGTGGCGCTGACCTCGAGCGACACGCCCGGCGGCCGGGTGAGGCGCGCGACGACCGGCCACAGCGGGAAGAACGCACCGCGCAGGACGCCGGGGTCGGCGGCGATCGCGTCGGGGGTCGCGGCCTGCGCCACGTAGCCGCCGCGCGCCGTGTCGATGTACCAGCTGGCGTCCAGCCGCCGCAGGAGCGCGTGGAGCGACAGCTCCGGTCGCAGCGTCCATCCACCGAGCACGGCCGCCCAGACGACGATGCGCGAGATGGCGTACCAACCCGCCAGTCGACAGACCACCCGGCGGTCCAGGCGCACGGTGGCAGGAACCACCGTGGGGGCCGGTGCGGGGTGGTCACACACGTGCCCGCCCGCGTCGTGATGCGGATGCGCTTCGGTGACGCCCACGTCACCCCGTCGGTCACCCATCAGCCGTCTCCCAGCCGGACCGCGTCCACCGCGCGCAGGTCGAGCCGGTCCGCCGCGTCGGCGCCGCCGGCGACGATGGCCAACCAACCGAACGAGTCCTCGACGATGCCCAGCTCGCCTGACCCGAGGTCGGAGAAGCTGGCCACGCGCGCGAGCTCGACGGTCTCCCCGGGCGTGCCGACACGCACCGGCTGGCCACTATCGAGGCCGGCGCGTCGGAGATCGGCCTGGGTGACGGTCAGCTGCACGTTGCCGTAGCAGTCGATGTTGCGGATGGGGGCCGCGATGCGCCGGTGGCCCACGTCGGCGTCGAGACCCCGTCGCCGCTGCAGGTCGTCGACGGGCAGGGCGGGGCCGGCCGCGTCGGGGGCCAGACCGTTGGCGAGGTGCGCCGCGACGGGGCCGAACACGTCACGGCCACGGAAGACAGGCGACACCGGGGTGCGGTGCCATCGCGGGTCGCGCAGCTGATGCGCGGCCACGGCGCCGCCCAGCACGTCGGCTGCGGGCAGCAGCAGCCCGTTGTCGGGGCCGACGAGCAGCGCTCCGCCGGCCTCGACGACCACGCCGGGACGTGCATCGGCGTCGGGGTCGACCACCGCCAGGTGGATGCCCGCGGGTGCGACCGACACGCAGTCGGCCAGCAGCACGGCCCCCCGCCGAACGTCCCGGGCCGGCACGGTGTGGACCAGGTCGACGACCGTGGCGCCAGGCGCGATCCCCGCGATGACGGCGCGACAGATCCCGACGTAGCTGTCGGTGAGACCGAAGTCCGAGAGGAAGGTGATCACGGGCGTCACGCGGATCCGAGTCGTTCGGTGGCGGTTCGGCCGGCTCGCTGTCCGGCGTGGGACACGATAGTGGCACGCACGGACGGCCCGCCGACCGCACGATCGGGGATCGAACGCCCCTGTTTCGAAAGACTTTCGCCTGCGTCAGGTGGCGCGCTCAGGCTGTCCGGTTGCGGATCCATGCGTCGACGAGCTGCCCGAGCGTGTGCAGCGGCACGGCGCCGTGCCCGAGCACCACCCGGTGGAACCCGGCGACGTCGAAGCGGCGGCCCAGCGCACGGCGCGCGCGGTCGCGCAGCGTGTCGATGCGGATGCGACCGGCCATGTAGGCCAGCGCCTGACCGGGCCAGCCGATGTAGCGGTCGACCTCGTTGGCGATGTTCGACGGCGCCTGTGGGCTGTTGTCGCGCATGTACGCGACCGCCCGCAGTCGTGACCAGCCGAACGCGTGCATACCGGTGTCGACCACCAGCCTGCAGGCACGCCAGGAGTCGAACGACAGCATCCCGAGCCGGCTGACATCGTCGCTGTACAGGCCCATCTGGTCGGCGAGGCGCTCGACGTACAGGGCCCAGCCCTCCGCGTAGGCCGTCAGGTAGTGCACCCGCTGAAGCATCGGCAGATCCAGCTCCATGGCGGTGGCGATCTGGGTGTGGTGCCCCGGGACGCTCTCGTGGAACGCCAGCGCCTCGGCCTCGAACCGGGTGCGCAGGTGTGGCTCGGTGGTGTTGACGTAGTAGGTCCCCGGCCTGCTGCCGTCGACGGCCGGCGGCTGGTAGTACGCGATGGTCGACTCGGGCGCCTCCAGCGCGGGGATGCCGCGCACCTCGCAGGGGATCCGTGGCATGCCGTCGAACCAGTCCCCCATCGCCCGCTCGGCGCGGCGCAGCGACGCCTCGGCGGTCGCCAGGACCGTCTCGGAGGTCGTGAAGCGCAGCGCCGGATCGTCGCGCAGCCGGCGGAGGATCTCGTTCAGGTCCGTGCTGCCGAGCACGCGTCCCCCAAGCTCGCGGTACTCCTCGGCGAGGGCGGCGACCAGGTCCAGGCCGAGCTTGTGCTGCTGCTCCGGTGTGCCCCGGGTCATCGTGTGCAGCTGGACCGCGTCGGCGTACAGCTCCGCGCCGTCGGGCAGGTGGACCAGTCCGACCGCGTCGTCGGGCCGTGCCACCGGCGCGACGTCGTCGGCCAGCACGCGCCTGTGGCGCCGCAGCGCGGGGCGCACGTGGGTGGCGAGCACGTCGCCGAGCGCGGTCCTCCACCGTCGCGGGTCCGGCTGGCCGGGCGGCGCGGCGAGCAGCAGCGGATCGTGCGCCTGATCGGTCGCGAGGTAGCGGTCGATCATGCGCACGGTCGCGACCACCAGGCGGGCCGGCGGCACACAGCCACCGGCCACACCGGTCTGCAGCTGCGCCTCGGCATCAGCCAGCCACCCGGGGATGCGCCGGCACCGTGTCAGGTGGTCCTCGGCGTGCGCGCTGTCGCGCAGCACCAGCTTCGGCAGGGCGGCCAGCAGCCCTGCCGCTGCGGAGCCGATGCCGGCGCCCGAGGTCATCGGGCCGGCGGCGGTCTGCAGGTAGCGGTCGTCGAGGTCGTGGGTGGCGTGCGCGACGGCGTGGGCCGCGACGTCCAGGGTGACGCGGTCAGTGGTCGAGGATGCCGCGCGATCGATCCGTCCGAGCCGGTCGGCCAGGGCCGTCAGGCGCCGTCGGGTGGCGGCGATCCCGGCGGGCGACACGTCCGGCACCGCTGTGTCGAAGCGGTGGTCGCCAAGCAGGCTGGCGTCGACGGGTGACGCCGCCATCAGCGCGTCATGGACGTCGTCGGCGACCGTTGCCACCGCGTCGGTCATCTCGGCTCGCCTCCCCGTTTCCGGTACGCGATCGCTGGGAACCCGTCACTGCACCGGGAACGGTGGCTGGATCCACGGCGGCACGTCGTCGACGCTGACGCGCGTCACCCACTTGACCCACCAGAACCCCCGCCGGCCGGGCGCAACCAGCCGCGCCGGCGCACCGTGGCCTGACGACAGCGGGGCTCCGGCCACGTCGAGCGCGAGCAGCAGGTCACCGGCCGCCGCGACGGGGAACGCGCGCGCGTAGCCGGTGAGGGAGGTCACCACCAGGCGTCGGCCGACGTTGGCAGCGACGAGCGCCGACAACGGCACCCCCGACCAGGTCTGCGCGGCGTACCACCCGCCCGTGCAATCGAGGACGGCCCGCCGCCGCACCGCGGGCAGCACCCGCAGGTCCCGCAGCGACAGGCGCCGCGCCGACCCCGGCGCGTCGATCGTCACCGACCACGCCCCGGTGTCGATGGCCGGCACCGTGTCGGACAGCCACTGCGTCACGGGCATGCGCTCCGGTGCGTCGGTGCCCCGCTCGTGCGAGCCGGTGAACCGCCTGCGCGCGCCGCGCAGCACATAGAGGCCGTCGGCCGCCCACCAGGCAGCGCCGGCGGCGAGGGTCAACCCGGCGGCCTGTGCCGTCGCCCGACGACCGACGTCGGTGGGACGCGGTCGGACCGGCCTGGTCGCCACGTGCCACGCCGCCGGGACGACCGCCAGCAGCGCAGCACCGACGTGCAGTTGCATCGCGGTGATGCCGAGCAGCGACGTGACCCCCGCGGCGTGGGCGATCCCCCCAGCGACGGTGACGGCGACGAGGACGAGCAGCGCCAGCCCCGCCCGGTGGGCACGATGTGGCCGGCGCAGGCCCCGGTGCACGATCTGCTGCTTCCAGGGAGTGAGAAGGACGACGGCGAGGCCCGCCATCCCGTGCGCGACGACGACCGCCCGCCCGGCGGCGGTGCCGACGGCGAACGCGCCGACGCCCGTGCCCATCGCGACGACGAGCGCGACGAGCAGCGCCAGGTTGGTACGGCGGCCGGCCATCTCGTCCGAGCCTACGCGCCGCCTCGACCAGGGTCACAGGTTGCCGGACTCGACGAGCGCCTCTGCGACGATGGTGACCAGATCGGCACCGCGTGAGGTCAGCTGGTCGACGGCGAGCTCGAACGCACGGCGCACCTCGGCGGTGTGGTGCGGCTCGTCCGGCGCGGCCATCCACCCCGACCATTGAGCGCATCTGGGTGCACCCACTCGCGACCGGCGCGCGCTCCCCGCGCAGGTCGTCGTCGCATCGGTGGTACGCCCGGCGGCCAGGTGGGGTAGGTACGTGCATGCATCGTGCGTCGAGAGGTCGTCATGGATCAACCGAGTACGCCACCGGACACACTGCTCGTCGTGTTCGGCGCCAACGGCGACCTGTCAAAGCGCAAGCTGCTGCCGGCGCTGTGGAACCTGGAGGAGGAGGGCCTCCTTCCAGCGCACTGGCACCTGCTCGGCACGGCGCGCAGCGAGGTGAGCGACGAGGAGTTCCGCGAGCTGGCCCGTGACGCGGTCGTCGAGCACGAGCGCTGCGCGTTCGACGAGGACCGCTTCGCACGCTTCCGGCAGCACCTGAGCTTCGTGTCCACCGACTTCCGCCCCGGCGACACCCAGGTCCTGTCCGACGCCGTCGCCCACGCGACCCGCCAGTTCACCGACGACCCGCAGCTCCTGCTCTACCTGTCCACCCCACCGAGCACGTTCGGGCGCATCACCGCCGGCCTCGGCGAGGCCGGGCTCGCGAAGGAGGCGCGCGTCGTCTTCGAGAAGCCGTTCGGCACCGATCCCGCGAGCTTCGCCGAGCTCGACGAGACGGTCCACAGCGTGCTGCGCGGGGATCAGGCGTACTTCATCGACCACTTCCTGGGCAAGGAGATGGTCCAAAACCTGCTGGCGTTCCGCTTCGCCAACGGCGCCTTCGAGGCCATGTGGAACCGCGCGCACATCGACCACGTCCAGATCGACGTGCCCGAGGACCTCGGCGTCGACAACCGGGTCGCCTTCTACGACCAGACCGGTGCGATCCGCGACATGCTGGTGACGCACCTCTTCCAGGTGCTGTCCATCGTCGCCATGGAGCCACCCGTCCGGCTGCGCTCGGGCCCGCTGACCGACGAGAAGTTCAAGGTGTTCGACTCGATGCGGTCGCTCGCCGCCGACGACGTCGTCATCGGCCAGTACGACGGCTACCGCGACCTCGAGGGCGTCGCCGAGGGGTCCGGGACCGACACGTACGTGGCGGCGCGGGTGCACATCGACAACTGGCGGTGGGACGGCGTGCCCTTCTTCCTGCGCACCGGAAAGGAGATGGCCGACAGGAAGCAGCTGGTCACGCTGGGCTTCCGGCGGCCGCCGGCCACGATGTTCCCGGAGGTGCCCGACAGTGGCCTGGAGCGCGACCACCTGACGTTCGACCTGTCAGGTGGGGGCGCGGGCTTCAGCTTCCTCGCCAAGGTGCCCGGCCCTGCCCTGCGGCTCGGACGCACCAACATGCGGTTCACCTACGGCGAGACCGGCAGCCAGCTGATCGGGCCGTACGAGCGGCTGATCCACGACGCGCTGCTCGGCGACCGCACCCTGTTCACCCGCACCGACGGCATCGCCCGGACGTGGGAGCTGGTCGAGCCGATCCTGGACATCGGCGATCCGCACCCGTACCCGCAGGGGTCGTGGGGCCCAGCGGCCGCCAACGACCTGATCGCGCCGCGGAGGTGGCACCTGCCACAGGATGCTGACCGGTTCAGCCTGCCGGAGATCTGAGCCGTCCATGTCGGTCAGCACGGACACGCGGCGGCGCGCCCGGTGGTCACGGTGGCTGCTGGCCGCGCTGCTGACGGCCACGCGCCTGGCGCACGTCGCGCTGCCGGAGGCGTTCGAGCGCGCCATCCCCCGGTGGCTGCCCGGCGGCCCCCAGCTGCTCAACCGGCTGGCGACGGTGGCGGAGCTCGGCTCGGCGACACTGCTGGTCTCCCATGAGACGGCCCGCACCGGTGGGGCACTCGCGTTCGTGACCCTCGCCGGCGTTTGGATCGCCACCGTGCAGGCGGCCGTCGATGGCGGCTACCGCGGACTGCCTGGCTGGCTCGGCGGCCCGGCCGTCGCGTGGATACGGATTCCCTGCAGCTGCCACTGCTGTGGTGGGCGTCGATGATCGCCCGCAGCACACCCGACGACCTGGAGGACCTGGAGACGTCATGACCCAGACAGCACAGATCGGCGTCATCGGCCTGGCAGTGATGGGCCAGAACCTGGCCCGCAACCTCGCCAGCCACGACATCGGCGTCGCCGTCTACAACCGCACGACCAAGCGCATGACTGAGTTCCTCGCAGCGCACGGCGACGACGGACCGATCGTCGGGGCCGAGACGATCGACGAGCTGCTCGAGGCCGCCGAGCGGCCACGGCGGTTGCTGCTGATGGTCAAGGCCGGCTCCGGCACCGACGCGGTGATCGACGAGCTGACCGACAGGCTCGACGAGGGCGACATCATCATCGACGGCGGCAACGCCCATTTCGAGGACACGCGGCGGCGTGAACGGGACCTGGCCGAGCGCGGCCTGCGGTTCATCGGCACGGGCATCTCCGGCGGCGAGGAGGGGGCCCTGCACGGACCGAGCATCATGCCGGGCGGGCGCGCCGACGCCTACGAGGAGGTCGGTGACACCCTCGAAACGATCGCCGCGTCGGTCGACGGCACTCCGTGCTGCACCTACCTGGGCCCCGACGGCGCCGGCCACTACGTCAAGATGGCACACAACGGCATCGAGTACGCCGACATGCAGCTGATCGCCGAGTGCTACGACCTGCTGCACCACGGCGCCGGGCTCGGCACCGACGAGCTCGCCCGCGTGTTCTCCGACTGGAACGCCGGCGACCTCGAGTCCTTCCTCATCGAGATCACCGCCGACATCCTTGCGACCGCCGATCCGCGCACCGGCCAGCCGATGGTCGACGTGATCGTCGACGAGGCGGAGCAGAAGGGCACGGGCCGCTGGACCGCGCAGCTCGCGCTCGAGCTCGGCGTGCCCTCCACCGCGATCACCGAGGCGGTGTACGCCCGCGCCGTGTCGTCACGCAAGGACGAGCGGCGGCACGCCGCGTCGCTGCTCGCAGGGCCCACGCCGGGCGGCGGGATCGACGTCGACGGGCTGGTCGGCGACGTGCGGGCGGCCCTGTACGCCGCCAAGATCGTGGTCTACGCGCAGGGCTTCGAGCAGTTGGCGGCGGCCTCGGACGAGTACGGGTGGGACCTCAACCTGGGCAGCGTCGCCACGATCTGGCGGGGTGGCTGCATCATCAGGGCGAAGTTTCTCGACCGGATCAAGCAGGCCTACGACGACGCGCCGGACCTGGACAACCTGCTGCTGGCCGACTACTTCCGCGACGGGGTCGCCGAGGGCCAGGCGGCATGGCGACGGGTCGTCAACCTCGCGGTCGACCATGGCATCGCGGCGCCCGCGCTGACCTCGGCGTTGAGCTACTACGACGGCGTGCGCCGCGAGCGGCTGCCGGCCAACCTGATCCAGGCGCAGCGCGACTACTTCGGTGCGCACACCTATCACCGGACGGATGACGAGGGCACCTACCACCTGCGCTGGACCCACGACGTGCGGGAGGAGCGCAGGGACTGAGCCCCCGCCCGACCGTGGTCACTCGCCGGCGGGCTCCTCGAGGTCGCCGGCCACGACGCGCTGCTCGTGGTCGCCCTCGGCGGCGCGGAGGCTGTCAGCGGAGTCGACCAGTCCTTGACCTCGGCGACGTCCTCTGCGGTGTCGAGTGTGACCACCGGCCGTCCCGTGATCTCACCCGCACGCATGACCAGGCTCACTGCCGCCTCCGGGCCTTGCGGTCGACGACGATCCCCCCGGACCGACGGCGGCGCTGGAGCAGCGCGAACGCCACGAACAGCAGCACCGTCACCACGACCGCGACGACCAGCCACCACACCCAGTCCATCCGTACCCCTTCGCGCCCGCCGCCTCCGCGGCGGAGCCACGCCGTGGTCGTACGGTACCCACAAACAGATCCCGGTTCTCCGGCCTGTCGATGTCGGACGGTCGTCAGCTCACGCCGCGGCGTCGATCATGTCGATGACGAAGACGAGCGTGTCGTGGGGCGCGATCGCGGGGGTCGGCGACTGCGCGCCGTAGCCCTGGGCGGGCGGGATCACGAGCAGGCGGCGCCCACCCACGCGCATGCCGGGGATGCCGTCGGTCCACCCCCGGATCACACCCGCCAGGGGGAACTGGATTGGCGTCCCGCGGTCCCACGACGCGTCGAACTGCCGTCCGTCGTTGGCCCACGACACGCCGACGTAGTGCGTCGTCACGGTCGCCCCCACCGGGACCTGCACGCCGTCACCCTCGACGAGGTCGAAGACGACCAGCTCGTCGGGCGGCGGCCCGGCAGGCAGGGTGATCGTGGGCTTGGTGCCTGACTCGCCGTCGACCGCAACACCGCCTACGGCGTCGGTGGTGCCGGCGGCATTCGGTGACTTCGACATCGTAGTGCTCCTCGGTCGCGACAGATCTGCACGTTCCAGTGGTACGACCACTGGTACACGAGCAGCCGCGGATCGGCGCGTGCACCGACGTTCTGCGACCGTGCCCATCCGGACAACCGGGCCTTCTGCAGCCCACTGACCTGCGCAGATGCGACGACACCGCGATCGCCGGCGGCCGCAAACATCACATCGGGAAGGTGGTCCTTCCCGCCCGGACAAGCCTTTCGCCCCGTTGTCCCACGGTGGCGACGCATGCTTGTGCGGTCAACGACGTCGACCGGGAGCGCTGCATGGTCCACCAGCCACGCCGGCGCTGCGCGCGCAGCGCCGGTGTCCTGCTTGGGCTGCTCGTCCTGGCCGCCGTCACGATCGGTCGCATGGTGGTGGTGCCTGGGCACGGACCGACCGCGCGTGCCGACACGCCCCCACCGGCGGAGGCCGCCGGCACGACGCTCGATCAGCGTGCCGAGCCGGTCTTCGTGGCGCTGAACGTCGATCGCGCAGATGCGGGGCTGGCGCCGCTGCGGCTCCACGCGGAGCTCACCGAGACCGCAGCCCGCGACGCATGCGCGATCGCCCGGGGCGACGTCCCACTCAGCGGCGACCGCGCGCGGATGACCGAAGCGGGCGGGCACCGCGAGAACGTCGGCATGGTGATCGACGACGATCCCGTCGCCGGTGCCCGGACCATGCACGACTGGTGGGCGCACACCCGCCGGCACCGGCGCAACCGCATGGATCCCGAGATGGACCGCTACGGCATCGGCGCATGCAACTCCGAAGATCGCACATACTACGTGGAGCGCTTTGCGCGGTAGCCGTCGTCGAACAAGGGGTTCTGGTTGGTCGAGCGCCACGCCTACGTCCTCGTGCACAGCCCGATCACGGGTCCCGGGACGTGGGAGCCGGTCGCCGACGAGCTCCACCAGCGCGGCATCCCCGCGACCGTCCCGGACCTGATCGACGACGGCTCACCGCCGTTCTGGCGCCAGCACGCCCGCTGTGTCGTGCGCAGCATCGCGGAGGACATCGATCCGGGCGCGCCGCTGGTGCTCGTCGCGCACAGCGGCGCAGGCCAGCTGCTGGGCGTGCTCGGGCCCGTGCTCCGCGACGCTGGCTACCGGGTGACCGCCGAGATCCTCGCCGACGCCGGGCTGCCGCCCGCGGGGCACAGCCGGCTCGAGCAGCTCGGCGACGACGCCCCCGGGGCGGCCGATGGGCTGAGGGAGGCGCTCGACGAGGGCGTGCCGTTCCCGGCGTGGGACGACGAGACGCTGCGCCCACTGGTGCCCGACGAAAGGCGCAGGCAGCGGCTGCGCGACGAGCTGCGCCCACAGCCGGCCGGCTACTGGCTCGAGCAGATCCCCACTGCCGTCGACTGGCCCGACGCGCCGGTCGGCGTGCTCATCTTCAGCGACGGCTACGCCGGGACGGTCGACGCGGCCACGCAGCACGGGTGGCCCTTGCGACGGCTCGAAGGCGACAACCACTTCCTGGCGCTGGCCAACGCGCCACACGTCACCGACGAGTTGCTGGCACTGACCGCGGAGATCGTCGACACCCGGTGAGCACGGCGTCACGTCGCCGCGCTGTGGGCCGGTGCGCCGACTGTGGCGGTGGCGGCACGCCGACCCGCCGGTGCGCCCACTGTGGCGGTGGCGGCCCGCCACACGTTCGACACCCCCGCTTCGGGCCCGGCTCCGACGTCGACGTCCCGATCCACGGGCACCGGCTCGTACCGGCACACCTGGACCGTTACGAGCGGCCCATGCTGGCCGACTGGATCGCACGGGGCGTCGAACCCCCTGGACGAGTGGCCGGCCGCGGTGACACGCCGCCGACCGTGCTCGTCGACGACCGGCTGTCGCTCGATCTCGGCGTCCACGTGGTCGATCTGCTGCACTTCGGTCGCGAGCACACGGACTGCGACCTGCTCGTCGAAGTCCCCGACGCTCCTGCCTGGCTCGCCGGCGATCTCGTCGAGGAAGTCCGGGCCTCCGTGGTACGGGTCCGGATGCTTCCCGCTCGACTGGCCGGCACCGTTGCCACGCTGTGCGGGCACATCGACCACGCCCGACGTCGTCGTGCCGGGACACGGCGCACCAGTCGACGCCCGCAACGACGTGAGCCGGGATGCAGATGCGACCGAATGCCGGCCGGGACCGGAGGACAGACCCTAGGTTCGCACCCATGACCGAGCCGGTGCGGATCGCGATGTGGTCGGGGCCACGCAACCTGTCGACCGCGCTGCTGCGGGCCTGGGGCAACCGACCCGACACGACGGTCACCGACGAACCGCTGTACGCCCACTACCTGCACACCACGGGGATCGGCCATCCGGCTCGCGACGAGATCCTCGCAGCCTACGACCACGACTGGCGCCGGGTCACCGCATGGCTGACGGGACCGGTGCCGGGCGGCCACGCGATCTGGTACCAGAAGCACATGACCCACCACATCACCGAGGACATCGACCTCGGGTGGCTCGCCGGCCTGCGTCACTGCTTCCTCATCCGGTCGCCTGCGGAGGTCATCGCGAGCTACAGGAGGGTCCGCCACGATCCCACGCTGGACGACCTCGGGCTGCCCCAGCAGTGGACGCTGTTCGCCCACGTCGCCCACACCGCCGACAGCGGTGCGGTGCCTCCGGTCATTGACGCGGCCGACCTGCTGCGGGACCCGCGCGCCGTGCTGTCGGCGGTGTGCGACAGGCTCGGCGTGGCGTTCAGCGAGCGGATGCTGTCGTGGCCACCGGGCCGCCGCGCGACCGACGGCGTCTGGGCCGACCACTGGTACGGCGTCGTCGAACGCTCGACCGGGTTCACGCCCTACGAGCCGCGGCAGGTGACCCTCGCCGCCCGTTTCGACGGACTGCTGGCCGCCGCCAAGGACATCCACGACCGCCTCGCAGCCCACCGCCTGGTGACGGTCTGAGATGCTCCAGCAGTTCGACGAGCGCAACCGGGACCTGAAGGTCAACATCAACGGCCGCCTGGTCCACCGCGATGAGGCAGGCGTCAGCCCGTTCGACTCGGCGGTGCAGGGCGGCGACGCCGTCTGGGAGGGGCTGCGGGTCTACGACGGACGGGTGTTCCGCCTGACCGAGCACCTCGACCGCCTGCGGGCGTCGGCCAAGGCGATGGCGTTCACGCACATCCCCTCCCACGCGGAGCTCACCCACGAGCTCGCGCGGACGCTGGCCGCCAACGACATGACCGACGATGTGCACGTCCGGCTGACGCTGACGCGCGGCGTCAAGTACACCAGCGGCATGGATCCGCGGTTGAACGTCGAGGGACCGACGCTGGTCATCGTCGCGGAGCACAAGGCGCCCGTGTACGACAGCAGCGGGATCCGGCTGATCACGTCGGGGATCCGGCGCATCCCGCCGGACTGCGTCGACCAGAACATCCACTCGTGCAACCTGATCAACTCGATCCTGGCGAAGATCCAGGCGAACGCCGCCGGTGTGGACGACGCGCTGATGCTCGACCTCGCCGGCGCCGTCGCCGAGACCAACGCCACCCACGTGTTCGTCGTGCACGACGGCCGGGTGTTGACGCCCCGGACGGCGTCGTGCCCCGAGGGCATCACGCGGGCCGTGGTGCTGGAGCTGTGCGCGCACCACGGCATCGACGCCGAGGTGCGCGACCTGTCACTGACCGACGTCTACCGGGCCGACGAGATGTTCTGCACGGGCACCATGGGCGAGGTCGTCCCGGTCGTCGAGGTCGACGGCCGGGCGATCGGCGCCGGCGACCGCCCGGTGACGAGCCGTCTGCGCGGCCTGTTCGCTGCTCTCGTCGCCACCTCGGGCACCCCCATCCTCCGCTGACAGGACCCGGACCTCCCATCACACGTTCGAACGCGGAGTTCGGGTGTGGGCAGAACCTCGGCGCAGGCCCGACGTTCGCTCCCCACCCCGACGTTGGCAACCGAGGGTGGTGTGCGAAGTTCGGGGCGGTGGAAGGTATGTCGGATGGAGGCGTGCGATGATGCAACAACTGTGCGTTGTGTCGCGTCCGCACGGGTGGTGACGGGAGGGGCGCGGATCAGTCCTCGTGGGCAGAGCGGGGGTTGGCCGTAGCGCGCCAGTCCACGGTGGGACGCATCGCTCGCTCGTCGATGCGGTCACGGTGGCGCTCGACCACGCCGAACAGTGACTCGATCAGCGTGTCTGCGAGCAGGTGCGGCTCCAGGCCGAGCTCGACCAGCCGGGTGTGCTTGACGTTGTAGTAGTGCGTGTCAGCCTCGACGCGCGGGTTGTCGAGGAACTCGATCTGCGCGTCCTTGGCATAGGTCTCGGCGACGGTCTTGGCCAGCTCGGCGACCGACTTCGACTCGGTCATCTGGTTGAAGACCCGGAAGTCGCCACGTTCGGCCGGGTGCTCGGACGCGAGCCGGACGCATGCCGCGGTGTCGCGGATGTCGATCAGCCCGCGGGTCTGCCCACCGGAGCCGTAGACGGTGAGCGGATGCCCGATGACAGCCTGGATGATGAAGCGGTTGAGCACCGTACCGAACACCGCGTCGTAGTCGAAGCGCGTCGCCAGGCGCGGGTCCCGCCCGGTCTCGGGCGTCTCACAGCCGTACACGATGCCCTGGTTCAGGTCGGTGGCGCGCAGCCCCCAGATCCGGCAGGCGAACTCGATGTTGTGGCTGTCGTGCACCTTGGACAGGTGGTAGAAGGACCCCGGCCGCTTGGGGAACAGCATCCGGTCGGTGCGCCCGTTGTGGGTGACGTCGAGCCACCCCTCCTCGATGTCGATCTCGGGGGTGCCGTACTCGCCCATCGTCCCGAGCTTGACCAGGTGGATGTCCCGGTCGACCTCACCGATCGCGAACAGCACGTTCAGCGTGCCCACCACGTTGTTGACCTGCGTGTACACGGCGTGCGAACGGTCGATCATCGAGTACGGAGCGGCACGCTGCTCGCCGAAGTGCACGATCGTGTCGGGTCGGAACGACCGGATCATCTCGATCGTGAACTCGGGGTCGGTGAGGTCGCCCACGTACGTGGCGATCCTCTGGCCGGAGACCTCCTCCCAGACGCGGGTGCGCGTCTGCAGGGTCTCGATCGGCACCAGGCTCTCGACACCGAGCTCGTAGTCGTACTGGCGGCGGGCGAAGTTGTCGGCGACGGCGACATCGTGGCCGGACTGCGACAGGTGCAGCGCCGTGGGCCACCCGAGATATCCGTCTCCGCCGAGAACCAGCGTGCGCATGTGAGTCCTTTACACCTTGGTGACCGCAGAAGCTACTACGCAGGTCGCACAGTGCCAACTGATCCGGTGGGCCTGGCGATCGGGGTGCATGATCGCCATTTCACCTGACGAACGAACATGTGTGGACGGGCCGGTGTGGTGGACGGGCGGCGTGCACCTGGGCGATCCGTGCGCCTGTGAGGCGGCATACCGCCTGACACCGTAGCATCAGGCGCGTGACCTCAAGACGCGACACGACGCCGGCGTCCCCGACCGGCGCACTGGCCCGACTCGCAGGTCTGTGGGACAGGCCCGGGGTCCAGCGGTTCTCCAGGTACACCGCGGGTTCGGTGGTTGCCTTCGGCACCAGCAACCTGACGTTCCTGGTGCTGTACGGCCTCGGCTGGACGTCGCCCCAGGTCGCCTCGGTCCTCGCCTTCGCCGCCGGCATCCCTGTCAACTACGTGCTCAACCGCCGATGGGCGTGGCAACGCCGCGGACGCCCGGCGCTGCGCGCGGAGGTGCTGCCCTACGGCGGGGTCGTGGGGCTCAGCGTCGTCGCCGCGGCGGCGGGCACGTGGGCGGCCGACCGCTGGCTGCAGTCCGTCGGCCTGCCCCGGGCGGTCGAGGTCCTCCTGGTCGACGCGACCTTCATCGCGATCAACGGCGGCCTGTTCCTGGCGAAGTACGTCCTGCTGGACCGGCTCGTGTTCCGGGACCGCCCGACGACGGGGCCACCTGGCGGCCGCGGCCGGCGTCCTGCCGACAGCGAGCGCGTTCCCTGAGCCACGTGCCCACGACCACGCGCCCGTAGTGCAGGCCGTAGAGCAGGTTGTGGCCCTTCTTCGACGCGCCGGCAGCGCGCTCCCGCATGGTCGTCGGGACCTCGACGACGCGGAACCCGTGAGCGAGCGCGCCGATCAGCAGCTCCGACGACTGGTACTGCGGCTGGCTGAGCACCACCGCCTCGGTGACTTCGGCGCGCATCGCCCGCAGGCCGAACGATGTGTCGGTGATCCGCTGGTTGGTGAGCGCGCTGACCAGCCACGCGTAGAACCGGACACCCGCCCGGCGGACGGCGTCGGTGGTCTCCTCGCGCCCCAGACGGCGGGACCCCGTGACGAAGTCGGCCTCGTCTCGCAGCAGCGGTAGCAGCACGGTGCGCAGCTCCGCCGGGTCGTACTGGCCGTCGGCGTCGAGCGTCGCGATCCATCGCGCGCCGCACGCTCGCGCGACCCGGTAGCCCAGCCGCAGCGCGGCGCCCTGGCCCCGGTTGACACCTGGCTCGACGACGTGCGCGTCGTGCCTCCGGGCGACCTCGGCCGTCGCGTCGGTCGACCCGTCGTCGACCACGACCACGCTGACCGGGGTCGCCTCGATGGTCGACGGCATCTCCGACAGCACGCCACCGATGGCATCCTGCTCGTCGTAGGCGGCGATCACCACGGCGAGCGGCCCCAGCCGCGGCGCCTGGTACATGCGGACGAACCGCGCGACCGCGGCGTCGTCGATGGCGTCGCCGCCGGTCCCGGTCGACGTCTGGTCGGCGGTGGTGGTCATGGCGCGGTTCCGATCGGTGAGTGCAGTCACGCCAAGTGCACCGGCGATGGGCATCATGACGAGCGCGGGCAGCATATAGCGCCACGAGAACTCGTACACGGCGGGCAGCATCGCCACGATGACGCCGGTGACGGACCACAGCAGGCACGCGGCCCGCAGCGGGGAGCGGCGGGCGCCTCCGATGCCGAGCCCTCCGGCGAGCCCGGCCAGCAGCGCCAGGAGCAGCACGGGGCCCGGCGTGTAGCCGATGCTGAGCTGGTAGGCGCGAAGCGCCTCCGCCAGTCCCGGCGAGACCTCGGCGCGCGCGCCGAACTCGGCCAGGACCTCGTCATACTGGCCGTACCGGGGGTAGACCTCCTGGAACTGCCAACGGCCGACGTCGACGTCGTTGGGGAACTGCGCCCTCGTCGGCCAGAACATCTTGCCCATGTCGATCACGATGGCCTTCGCGAGATCCCACGGCTGCTGACGGACGACCCGCATGCCGAACTCCCGTAGGGACTGGTCCTCGTTCATGCCACGTGGTGGGTCGTGGCGGTTGATCGGGGACTCGGTGTTCCACACGTAGTTGTCGATCTTGAGGCGCTGCCCGAGGGGCTGGTCGGGACACAGGTCGCGCTGGTCGGCGGGGATGTCGATGCGGTCGCAGTCGACGAGGACGGCGACGCGCCCGTAGATCATCCGGCCGCCCACCGGCGTGAGGGTGAAGTCGCCGGTCCACGACTGGAAGTAGGCCATGTAGCCGACCACGGGGATCGCGAACAGCGTCGTGAACAGCGCAGCCGCCAGCGCCCGTTGCGACCACCGGCGTCCGCGCTCGAACAGCAGGTGGACGACGCCCGGCACGACGACGAACTGACCGATCAGGCGCACTGGCACGGCCAGGCCCAGCACGAGGCCCGCGACGGCCGCGGTCACCAGGCGGCGGTCGATCGGACGATGCCGCCCGACGCCGTCGACCAGCAGGACGAGGCCGACGAAGACCATGACCTCGAACAGCGTCTCGGCCAGGACGTTCTGCTCGATCTGGAGCTGGTAGGCGTCGAGCAGCACAGGGGCCGTGGCGATCGCGGCCAGCCAGCGGCGGGTGCCGGCGCGGAGCAGCAGCGCGTAGATGCCCACGGCGAGAGCCAGGCCCATCCCGTGCTGCACGATCGGAACGACCCCCAGATCCCCGAGGGCCGTCAGCGGCCGCAGGAACACCGAGTACCCGACGGGACGGGCACCCGACGGGCGCAGCGGGCCCATGTTGACCAGGTACGGCAGCGAGTCGATGTAGAGAAGCGCCGGCTGGTACGCGAGGAAGGTGACCACCCGCAGCGCGAGGCCGGCGACGAACAGGACCCCGAACATCCAGTGCCGGCGCAGCAGGCCGCTCCCCTGCCGGCCCGCCTCCGCGGCTGCGGTCGGGGTGGGGGCAGTGCGCACGGTCGCCATGGGCTCCAGATGGTCAGGGTCAGCGCCCCGCCATGGCGGACCGTACCGCGTCCGGCGCCGGCACGCGTGGGAGGGCCCCGTGACTGTGGCCGTCGAACTCGTGCCAGACCCGGCGGAGGCCATCGACGAGCGCGACCCGGGGCTCGTAGCCGATGCTGCGGGCACGGTCGATCGAGACGATCACGGCCGGCATCTCGCCCGGCTTGGCCTCGACGTGCTTGACGGGCAGTTCGTGGCCGGTGGCCTCCCGCGCGGCGTCGACGAGGTCCAGCACGCTGATCGACGATCCCGACCCGACGATCATCGGGCCGTCGACCTCGTGCTCCCACGCCAGCATGACTGCCCGGCAGACGTCCGCGACGTTGACGAGGTCGCGTCGCTGGGTGCCGTCGCCGTAGACCTGGACGTACTCACCCGACAGCGCCGCCCGCATCAACCGTGGCACGAAGCTGTCCTTGTGCGCCATGCCCTCGCCGTAGACGTTGGTCAGGCGCAGCGAGCACGTCAGCATGCCGTACGAGGCGCCGTAGCCGCTGAGGAGCATCTCGCACGCGGCCTTCGTGGCACCGTAGGGCGTCAGGGGCTGCAGGGGGAGACCCTCGGCGATCGTCCGCGCGCCCACGTCACCGGTCACCGCGTTGGTCGACGCGAAGAAGAAGCGGCCGACGCCGGTTTCGCGGGCGCGCTCGAGCAACGCGGCCGTGACCTCGACGTTGTCGACCATCGTCTCGCGGGGGTGCCTCATCGACGCGAGCACGGACGTGCGCGCGGCGAGATGGACGATGCCGTCGAGGTCGTCGGTCACCACCCGCTCGACCACCTCGGGGTGGCGCAGGTCGCCGACGACTGCCGGCGTGATTGCGTCTTCACCTGGGTGCCGGTCGACGCTGCGGACCTCGGCTCCTGCCGAGCGCAGCATCGCCACGACCGAGCGACCGATGAACCCGGAGCCCCCGGTCACGAGGACGCGGGCGCCGTCGAGCGTTGATGTCAGAACAGCCATGCGCAGCGACCTGCCGTCGAGTTCAGTCTCCAATCGCGGTCCGCTCCGCCATGATCGCGGAGCCCCGTGCACGACCACGGTGACCGGCTTCCGGGCCGGTGAAACTCCAACGGGGCAAGGTTCCACAGTGACCGGCCACGTCGGACATTGACAAACTACCGCTGTCGGTGGTCGTGTGCCGACCCGGCCGACCGTGCCACCGGGCGACCGGTCGGTGCACTCGGACGCGCAACCGGTACGGTGCCTGCGTGCAACCGATGGACGCCGACGCGCTCGAGAGCCGGGTGCTCGACGTCGCCAGGACGCTCGATCCCGACGTCGAAGCCATCTGGATCGATCCCGACCTGGCTGACACGGCCACCTTCTGCGCCCACTATGGCCATGCCATGGAGGAGTCGGGCAACTGCATCCTGGTCAGATCGAAGACGGGTGAGCTGCGCTACGCCGCATGCATCGTGCAGGCGACGCGGCGCCTCGACCTCAACCGGCACTCGCGGTTGCTCGTCGGGGCCCGCAAGGCTTCGTTCGCGGGCACCGACGAGACGACCGAGCGCACCGGGATGGTACCTGGCGGCGTGACGCCCCTGGCCCTCCCCGACGATGTGCCTGTGTTCGTCGACGCGCCGATCATGGCGCTCGACAGGGTGATCCTCGGTGGAGGTGGCCGACGCCTGAAGCTGCGGCTGCGTCCAACCGCGCTGGAGGCGCTGGCGCAGGTGAGGGTCGCCGACATCAGCCGTCCAGCCCCGGCGTGACACCTGGCGTCCGCGTCAGCGGCGGTCGCCACTGTCGTCGGACAGCCGCCAGTCGGTCGCGTCGATCGCACGCCGGTCACGCACCCGCCGTTGAACGGGCTCGCCCGCGGCGGGCGGCTGCACCTGGTCCAGCACGTAACGCACCAGCGCGACCAGCACCGCGACGTCGTCGAGCAGGCCCAGCGGACCCAGCAGGGACTCGGGCAGCGGATCGATCGGCGACAGCAGCCACAGGACCGCGCCGGCGATCGCCAGTTTGGCCTTGTTGGGGACCCGCCGGCCACGCAGCAGCGCCCGGATCCCGAGGATCAGCAGGACGATCGTCGCGATGGCGACGACCGCCGCGATCACCCAGCCACGCACGCGAACCCCCTGTCCACTCCCAAGCGTAGCGCGGATCACCCGGCCGGCGGTCACGCACCCACGCCGAGCGCCGTCAGCCCCGCGAGCGCCGCACCACCGACGAGCAGCGTCGCCACGACGCTGCGGGTGCGCCACGCGACCGCGGCGGCGACCAGGCCGGCGAGCGGTCGTGGGTGCCACAGCAGCAGCCCGCCGTCGGGCCGCAGCACCGCTGGTGCCACCAGGGCCGCCAGGGCCGCCGGCGGGATCATCCGCAATCCGTCGCGCACACGTGGCGGCAGGTCGCGGGCGCGGTGCGCCACGGTCAACAGCACGGCCCGCACCAGGTAGGTCACGATGCCGCCGCCGATGATCACCATCCATGCCGTCGCCGGCTCGATCATCGCGCCGCCATGACCACGCCGGTGCTGATGCCGGCCGCTGCGCCGAGCAGCAGCCCGGTGCCCGCCGGCAGCCCTGCCCCGAGGACGGCGACCACGCCACCGACCGTCGCGGCGGCCGCGGTGGCGCGATCGGTGATCGCCGGGATCAGCAGCACCATGAAGACCAGCGGCAGGGCGAAGTCGAGCGGCAGGCCCTCCGGCAGCGTCGTGCCGATGAGCAGTCCCGTAGCGGTCGCCACCTGCCACGACAGCCACATGACCACCGCGCCGGCCAGGTAGAACGCGAGACGCGCCCGGGGTCCCAGGTCGCGGTCGCGGTACGCGGTGACCGAGACGGCGAACGCCTGATCGGTCAGGACGTACGCGGCGCCGAGCCGGGGCACGAGTCCGACGTCGGCCAGGTGCGGTGCGAGGACCGCCGAGTACATGACGAACCGCAGGTGATGATCGCGACCGTGCCGATGGCGACCAGGGGCGGGGCACCACGGCCGAGCACCTCGATGGCCGCGAGCTGTGATGCCCCCGCGTACAGCACCGTGGAGAAGCCGAACACGCCGGCCGGCGCGACCCCGTGGTCGACCGCCGTGACGCTGGCGACGATGCCGAACGGGACCACGCCGATCAGCAGCGGCGCGATCGCGCGGGCGCCGTCCCATGCGGCACGGCGCACGGTCTGGCCCATTGGTTCCTCCTGGGGGACGAGGAACGACGGTACCCGTGCGCACCGCGCGGCGGAGGGCCGACGTGCGGTCCCGTCACCATCGCACCGCGGTGGCCGCCTGGACGCGCCACCGCTCGTGAGGTGGCTACACGCGGACGGCCGGCTCGGTCAGGTCGATGACGGGGGCGTCGTGGTGCGCACGAACGGTGTCGACCCCGGCCGGCCGTCACCGTGACGTGAGGTGCTTCTCGAAGAAGAGCTCGGCATAGGGGTTGCTGTTGTAGCGGGGGATGTCGCGGTACCCGGCACGGCGGTACATGGCGATGGCGTCGGTGAGCGCTCCGTTGGTGTCAAGCCGCACCGTGGCACAGCCGAGGGCGACCCCGTGCTCCTCGAGCGTGCGGAGCAGCCGCGCTCCGAGCCCGAGCCCCCGCATGGCATCGGCGATCCACATGCGCTTGATCTCGGCGATGCCGTCGCCCAGCACCTGGACGCCACCACACCCCGCCAGACGTCCGTCGACGCGTACCAGCACGAAACGTCCGGCCGGCATGGACAGCGCCGGTGCGTCGGCCTCGGTCGCGGCGCCGGGATCAAACCCGCCCGTGAACCGGCTGTCCAGCTCCTCGAAGTAGCGGGTCAGGGCCTCGCGGGCGTCAGGCGTCCGCGGATCGGTGAGCTCGAACGTCGCCTGCGCTGCGGCGAGCAGCCGGTCAGCCTCGCCGAGCGCGACGGCCAGGCGGTCGCGGTGGCGGGGCGCCAGCCCGTCGACGACGGCGGCCGCGAGGCGGTCAGCCCGCTCGTCGAGCCGGCTCCACTCGTCGCCGCCTTCGACGGTCAGCCGCGCGATGTGCTGCCTGGCGTCAGCCGGGTCGGCCACGACCTCGACGAGCCCGTCAGCCTCGAGCGCCCGCAGGATGCGGCTGAGGTAGCCGGAGTCCAGGTCCAGGTCGGCACGCAGGTCGCGGACCGCCATCGCGTCGTCAGGCCTGGTGCCGATCTCGAAGAGCACCCGGGCGTGGCCGAGCGGGCGGTCGAGGCCCAGGAACCGCTCCTCGAGGACGCCGATCCGCGTGGTGAACGACCGGTTGAACCTGCGCAGCACACCGACGTGGTCCATTGCGTCGATCATGTCCGATATCTCTGACTCAGGTCAGAGATTGCCGACGCGGAGGCATCGAGCGCCGGCTTTGCAGCGTTCCCACTGCGTGTCGGCCGTCGAGGGACCTAGCGTTGAGCGCCATGCGAAGGTTGTTCAGCTTCCCCGATCCCGTCAACGAGGTCTCCGCTCGCCTCGTCGCCGCGGGTGTCGTCATGCTGTGCGTCGCAACGCTCTCGGGCGCGACCTGGCTGCTTCCCGTGCTCGCGTACGGGTTCGTGGCGCGCGTCGCGACCGGCCCGAGGCTGAGCCCCCTCGGCCAGCTCGTGACCCGCGTCGTGACGCCGCGGCTGCCTGTGGCCCCACGACCGGTCCCCGGACCGCCCAAGCGGTTCGCGCAGGGCATCGGCGCCACCCTGTCGGTGACCGCTGTGGTCATGCACGTCGGCTTCGCCGCCACGGGCCCCGCGCTCGTGCTCGTCGGCATGATCGCGGTGGCCGCGACGCTCGAGTCGGCGTTCGGCCTGTGCCTGGGCTGCTGGCTGTTCGCCCGCCTCATCGACCTGGGGGTGATCCCGCCCCACGCGTGTGCGGCGTGCGCCGACCTGCGCCTGCACCCGTCGACGACGACCTGACACGCGGTAGGTGCGTAGGATCGGAGGTCCCACCGCGCCGAGGTGACGCATGACCACCGCGACCGACGCGTGGCCGCACCCCGCCTGGCGTCAGCTCCTCAATGTCGCCGCCTACGCGCTGGTCATCACGGTCAACGCGCTGGCCAACGCCCTGCCGATCAACGGCATCACCAGCGGCGCGGTGTCCGACCGCTATCCGACGTTCGTGACGCCGGCGGGCTACGTCTTCGTGATCTGGGGCGTCATCTACGCGCTGCTCGCGGTCTTCGTGGCCTGGCAGGCGCTGCCAGCCCAGCGCGACGACCAGCGGATGCAGCGGTTGGGGCTGGCGTTCGCGGCGAGCTGTGCGTGCAACGCAGCCTGGCTGTTCGCGTGGCACCACCTGCGGATCGAGCTCGCGTGGGCGCTGATCGTCGCGCTGCTCGTGACCCTGGTCGCGTGCTACGAGCGTGTGGGCGGCCCGGTCGGCTCGCGCATCGAGTGGCTGGCCGTGCGGCTGCCGTTCAGCGTCTACCTGGCATGGGTCACCGTCGCAACCATCGCCAACACCGCGATCGCCGCCGTCGACGTCGGCATCGACGGCGGCGCCGCAGCGCCACTGTGGGGTGCCGTCGCGCTGGCGGCCGCGTCCGCCGTCGGCCTGCTGATGCTGGCGCGCCGCGGCGACGTCGCGTTCGCGTTGGTGCTGGTGTGGGCGTTCACCGGGATCGCGGTGGCCCAGGCCGACCGCAGCGGACTGATCCCGGTGGTGGCCGGGACGGCGGCCGTGCTGCTCGCTGTGGCCGCGGCGGTCACCTGGCTGCCGTCACGCACACGCGCATGAGGCCTGGACGCGTGGGCCACAATGGCCGTTCCATGCCGGACCCGATCACGTCCCGATCGTCACAGTCCCACGAGGCGTCCCGATGACCGTCGCCTGGGTCCTCCTCGCGCTCGCGGCCGCCATGCTGCTCGCCAACGCGTTGTTCGTCGCCGCCGAGTTCAGCTTGGTGATGGTCGACCGCTCACAGGTGGCTGACGCCGCCAAGGAGGGCGACGAGACCGCGGCCGGCGTGCTCGAGGCGTTGCGGAGCCTGTCGACCCAGCTGTCCAGCGCGCAGCTCGGCATCACGGTGACCTCTCTGATCGTCGGCTACCTGGCCGAACCGTCCCTGGCCACATTGCTGCGCGGCCCGCTGTCCGCGCTCGGCGTCGCCGAGGGTGCGCTGCGGGGCATCGCCGTCACCGTCGCGCTGGTCGTCGCGACCGGGCTCCAGATGGTCCTCGGTGAGCTGGTTCCCAAGAACCTCGCGATCGCGCGACCGTGGCCGGTCGCGGCCCGCGTCGTCGGTCCCCAGCGGACCTTCACGCGCCTCGCCGGCTGGCTGATCCGGCTGCTGAACGGCAATGCCAACGCGATCGTCCGCCTGCTGGGCTTCGAGCCGCAGGAGGAGCTCGCGTCGGCCCGTGCGCCACAGGAGCTGCAGTCGCTGGTGCGGCGCTCGGCGGAGCTCGGCACGCTGCCGCGGCCGACTGCGGCACTGCTCGCGCGCGCCCTCGAGTTCGGCGAACGCTCCGCCGCCGACGCCATGACGCCCCGCGCGCGGGTGCAGTTCGTGGACGCCGAGACATCGGTCGCAGAGGTCCTCACCAAGGCCCGGCACAGCGGCCTGTCGCGCTTCCCCGTGACCGGCGAGGGCGGCTCGGACGACATCGTGGGTGTCGTCGACCTCCGCCACCTGCTACGGGTCCCACGGGAGGAGCGGTCGACGACGCCGGCGCGCGACGTCGCCGTCGAGCCGCTGTTCGTGCCCGAGGCGATCGAGCTCGATACGTTGCTGCGTCAGTTGCGCAACACGGGCACCAACCTTGCGGTCGTGGTCGACGAGTACGGCGGCACGGCGGGCATCGTGACGCTGGAGGACCTGATCGAGGAGCTGGTCGGCGAGGTCGAGGACGAGCACGACCAGCCGGTGGCGCGCGTGCGGCTGGGACGTGACGGCACCTACGTCGTCACCGGCCTCCTGCGCCCCGACGAGATCCGCGCACTCGGCGTCGAGGTGCCCGACGACGACGGCTACGACACCATCGCCGGCTTCATGGCGGACGCGCTCGACCGCCTGCCCGAGACGGACGACGAGGTCGACGTAGGCGACTGGACCATGCGGGTGATCCGCATGGACGGCCTGCGCGTCGACCGCGTCAAGGTCACACCGGTGATGCGTGACGAGGACGGCGCCGACGCCAGCGAGGACGCCGACGGGGTCACGACGTGAGCCTCGCAGCCGCCGTCATCGGGATGCTGCACCAGTGAGCGGCGCGGGTGCGCTGTGGCTCACCGCCGGGCTGCTGCTGGGCAACGCGTTCTTCGTGGGCGCGGAGTTCGCGCTGATCTCAGCGCGCCGGAGCCAGATCGAGCCGCTCGCGGCCGACGGACGGCGACGGGCACGGACGACGCTGTGGGCCATGGAGCGGGTATCACTGATGCTGGCGGGCGCGCAGCTCGGCATCACCGTCTGCTCGCTCAGCCTGGGCGCGGTCGGCGAGCCCGCGATCGCACACCTGCTGGAGGGTCCGTTCGAGGCACTGGGGATGCCAGAGTCGCTGCTGCACCCCGTCGCGTTCACGCTCGCGCTCGCGATCGTGGTCTACCTGCACATGGTCCTGGGCGAGATGGTCCCCAAGAACGTCGCCCTGGCGGCGCCGGAGCGGTCGGCGCTGCTGCTCGGCCCACTGCTGGCCACCATCGTCCGCATCGCCAAACCGGCGATCTGGCTGCTGAACGCGATCGCGAACGGCGTGCTGCGCCTGCTGCGGGTCGAGCCGCGCGACGAGGTGTCGTCGGCCTTCACCGCCGAGGAGGTCGCGGCGATGCTGTCCGAGTCCCGCCGGGAGGGGCTGCTCGACCACGAGGAGCACGAGCTGCTGACGGGCGCTCTGCAGTACGAGCGGGTACAGGCCCGGGACCTGCTCATGGGTCCGGACGATCTCGTGTCGCTCGACTGGCCGGTCACCGCGCAGCAGGTCGAGGACCTCGTGGCGCGGACAGGGTTCTCCCGGTTCCCTGTCCGCGACGAGGACGGCGCGCTCGTCGGCTACCTCCACGTCAAGGACGTGCTCGACCTCGAGCCCGACCAGCCGGTGCCCAACGGTCGCATCCGCGCGCTGCCGACCGTCGACGCCGACGCGACCGTCGACGACATCGTCGAGGAGCTGCAACGCACGGGCAGCCACCTCGGCAGGGTGAGCTCGGCTGATACCGTCCTGGGCGTGGTCACCCTCGAGGACGCAATCGAGGAGCTGATCGGCGAGGTCGTCGACGCCGCACACACCGGTGCGACGGGTTGAACGGCAACCCCGGCCGGCAGTGGACCGCCGGCCGGCGCGTCTTGGCCAAGGGGTCATGCAGCGATCCGGAGACATCGAGAGGCACAGGGCGATCGTCGTGCTCGTCGGCGCGCTCGTCGCCCTGGGTGCAATGCTGGCGCTGCGCGACCCGGGCGGACCGCCCGAGCCCCGGGCCACGGCGACGTCACCGGCGGTGCCCGAGGTGGCGGGTGCACCCGCCGAGCTGGCCGCGCCGGTCACACGCATCGCAACGGGCGCCTCCGTGCCCGACGCACTCACCCTGGTCGGGCACGTGCACACTGCGGTCGTCGCGCCGCCCGGACCCGACCGCATGCGCGCCGCCCACCTGGCCCACATGCTGCGGGCGCCACTGGTGATCGTCCGTGCGGGCGGGCCGGACGCTGGAGCGGGCGGCCGCAGCGAACACGCTGGTCGGGCCTCCGCCCGTCCGTCCGCGCAGGCGCGGTCCGAGGCCGCCGCCGCGATGCGGCGCATGGGGGTCGTCCGCGCGGTCCTGGTCGGCGACGCGGTCAGCGACCAGGCGGCCCGCGACGGCGGGGTGCGCGAGGTCGTGCGGCTCCGCCCGGCGACCCGCCGGCGGCCGACCGGCCGACAGCTCATCAGGTGGGCCGCGGGCGGCAGGGCGCCCGGGAAGCGCAACGACCCGGGCTTCGACGACCGCGCCGTGCAGGACCTGCTCGACACCCTGCCCGCACCGGCCCCACCGACCCGCGTCGCGGCGCTGGTCCGCCCCAGGGGGTACGAGGCGGTGCACGTGGCCCTGGCCGCGCGCGCGGTCGGGCACACCGTCGTCGCGACAGCCGCCCGCGACCTGCGCGGGGACGCCCGCCTGATCGACCGGCTGGCTGAGCTGTCACGGGATGGCGAGGCACCCCGGGTCGTCCTCGGCGGCGGCGGGATGGCGTCGCTGAAGCGTCGCGAGGTCGCCGCGCAGGTCGCCGTCGCGGCGACCGGCGTCCGGCTGCCGGGAGGCGGCCAGCTGGTGGTCGACCCGCACTTTCCGCACGCGCGGCGGTACGTCGGGCTGTACGGCGTGCCACAGTCGGCGGCCCTGGGGGCGCTGGGCGAGCAGCCGGTCGACGCGTCGGTCACGCGGACGCGCCGGCTCGTGCGCGAGTATCGGCAGGCCGTCGGCTCAATGGCCGACATCATCGGCTGCTTCGAGATCATCGCCACCATCGCCTCGAGCGCGGCCGGCCGCGATGGCAACTACGCAGACGAGCTGTCGATCGCCGATCTCGAGCCCGCCGTGCAGGCCGCGAGGCGGGCCGGGCTGTACGTGCTGCTCGACATCCAGCCAGGCCGCACCGACTTCCTCACCCAGGCACGGCGGTACCGCAGGCTGTTGCGCCGCCCCCACGTCGGGCTCGCCCTCGATCCCGAGTGGCGGCTGCGACCTGGTGAGAAGCACCTCGAGCAGATCGGCTCGGTCGACATCGACGAGGTCAACGAGGTGGCCGGGTGGCTCGCCGACCTGACCCGACGCCGGCGGCTGCCGCAGAAGATGCTTCTCATCCACCAGTTCCGCCTGTCGATGGTGCGCGGGCGCGAGCGGCTCGACACCAGCCGCGACGAGCTGGCCTACGTGATCCAGATGGACGGGCAGGGGCCGCAGGGCAGCAAGCTCGAGACCTGGAACGCCATCACCGCCGCACCGCCGGACGGCGTCCACTTCGGCTGGAAGAACTTCTACGACGAGGACACGCCGATGCGCTCACCCGAGGCGACGATGGCGCTCACACCGCCGCCGGTCTTCGTGTCGTACCAGTGACGTCAGGCGGAGGCGCGCGGCCCGATCACGCGCCGACCGGTGATGCGATCGATGTCGAGCCGCACCAGCTGCTCGTCCGCGCCGGCCGCCCACGACGCCAGGTCCTCGTCGGCGGCCGCAGCCACCTCGGGGTCGCGCACGATGTCCAGCGACCCGACCGCCAGGACGCTCCAGCCGTCGTTCCACTCCTGGTCGACGGCGTCGACCTCGAACGCGACGCGCTGGTGTCGCAGCGCGGCATAGAGCTTCGACCCCTCGAACGTGCGGAAGTACACGGCGTCGTCGATGACCGCGTAGTTGACGGGCAGCACGGTCGGCCAGTTGGGATCGCCGTCCTCGACGAAGGCGACACGGCCCAGCCTGGTCGGGTTGGCCGCCAGCAGGCGCCGGCACTCCGACTCGTCAAGCTCGGCGATCCGGTGCATCTGGCGCGTCATGTGACGTCCTCCTCCGACGGCTCGGAACGTGCAAGATAGCGGTCGTGGTCACCGTGGCACCGGCATTTTCCACCTCGTGGCTTCAGTCGCGCGTCGTGACGCGCAGACGGGCGAGGTGGTCGTCGACGTCCTCCGCGGCCACCGGCCGACCGTCCTCGGTCACCAGCACGGGCGCACGCGCGTCGGTCGGCAGGAGCATCTCGGAGCGGCGCTGGAGGTAGACGGCCGAGTGGGCGGTCATCGGCAGGTCCGCCAGTGTCAGCGCGAGCAGCTCGCGCGCTGCAGCCCGCGGTCAGCAGCGATCGGACCAGCCGCAGCTGTCGGTTGAGGAACGCCGTACGGCGGATGTCGGACCTCTGTCGCTCTGACCCGGGCTCGTCGAACAGGGGTGGGACACCGGCGTCTGCGGGGCCACCGACGCCATCGTCGATGAAGCACAGGTCGATCGCCTCCGCCCACGGCAGCAAGCTCAGGGCAGCGCGCGCGTCCGCCAGGATCAGCCAACCGTAGCGCGGGAGCCGGAAGAACGGCGGCACCCGCAGCCGCACGTGCACGCATCCGGCGCCGCCCGCGATCTCGAACGACACGAGCGGTCCGTAGCCCCCGGTCATCTGCCGGTCCGCCACCACGCCGTGCGGCGCGACGCCGGGGTGGTGGACGGCCGTCACCAGGCCATGGTGCCGCAGGTGCCGGGCGATCTCGAGCGCGCCCGCGGACTGGGCGGAGATGCGCAGTGCCAGGGTGCTCAGGCTCCGGGTCGCCAGCCACGCCTCGAACGCCCCGGGGATCCCGCCGGTCAGCGTCCGCCACTGCCGCAGCCTGTGCACCAGCTCGGCGTCCTGAGTGACGACCGCGCCGAGCAGGAGGTCGAGTGGCCGGCCACCGCCTTCGTCAGCGAGTAGACCGTGGCGGCGGCACCGAAGCGCGCCGGCTGCTGCAGGACCGCGGTCGCGACCGTGTTGTCGGCGACCGTCAGCGTGCCGTGGCGGGCGCAGATCGCACCGAGCTCGGCGAGATCGGCGACGCGCAGGAGCGGGTTGATCGGCGTCTCCACCCACAGCGCGGCGCCACCCCACGGCGACCGCCCCGTCGACGGCGGCCGCGTCGAGCAGGTCGACCGTGACGACATCGACCCCGGCGACGCCGCCGACGTGGCGTGCCAGCTCGCGGGGTGTTGTAGTAGCCGTCGTCGGGCACGACGATCCGCCGGTGGGAGCGCGCCAGGTCGGCGAGCAGCGCGTGCGACGCCGCCTGTCCCGAGGCGAAGAGCACCGCGTCGGCCTCCTCCAGCGTTCCCAGACCGCGCTCGACCGCTCGCCAGTTGGGATGATCGGCCCGCAGGTAGTCGGACGCGTCGGCGACACCGGCCGAGACCACGTAGCTGGACATGGTCAGCGTCGAGCCGGCCGGGTCACCGGCGGACGGCGGGGGCATGGCGTGCAGCAGCGCGGTGGAAGGATCTCGAGACATCAGGCCTCCGTCTGGCGATCGGCCCATTGGCGGGCTGGACAAGGAAAAGGAATAGTTCAATCCAAACGTCATGGAGCGTGACATGAGCGATGACCATGCCGCGGGCGTCGACGTCGGTGGCACCTTCACCGACGTGGTCATCGTGGCACGCAGCGGGGACACCCTGCGACCACGCGCCATCAAGACGCCGACCACACCGGACGACCAGGGCGAGGGCGTCGCCAACGGCCTGGACGCGAGCGGGTCCGGTGACGCCGTGCGCCTGGTGTGCCACGGCACGACGACCGCGACCAACGCGATCCTCGAACGAGACGTGGCACGGACGGTGCTGGTCACGACCACGGGCTTCGCCGACGTGCTGATCATCGGCCGCCAGGCACGGCCCTCGTTGTACGACCTCGCGGTCACGCGGCCCGAGCCGCTGGTCGCCTCCGACATGGTGGTGACCGTCGACGAGCGCATGGGCGCCGACGGCGGGGTCGTCGTCGAGCTGACCGACGAGGAGGTCGGCAGGGTCGTCGACGAGGTGGCTGAGCTCCGGCCGGACTCCGTCGCCGTGTCGCTGCTGTTCAGCTACGCCGACGACGCCCACGAACGCCGGTTGTGCGCAGCGCTCGAGGATCACCTGGACGTGCCGGTGACGCGGTCGAGCGCGCTGCTGCCGGAGTTCCGCGAGTACGAGCGCGCCTCCACCTGCACGCTCAACGCCGCCATCGCGCCGCGGATGCACCGGTACCTGTCGGGGCTGCACCGCCGACTCCCCGACGTGACCATCTCCGTGATGATGTCGGGCGGCGGCACGACCGACATCGACAGCGCCGCGGCCGAGCCCGTGCACACGCTTCTGTCCGGCCCCGCCGCCGGGGTCGTCGCCGCGGGGGCGATCGCCGCAGCCGCGGGCTATCCCGATGCCGTGGCCTTCGACATGGGCGGCACATCGACGGACGTGTGCCTGATCCGCGGCGGGCAGCCGGAGATGTCCAGCGAGTCCAGCATCGACCGCCTGCCGTTCAGGACGCCGTCGGTCGCGATCCACACGGTCGGCGCGGGGGGCGGGTCGATCGCCTGGATCGACCGGGGCGGCGCCCTGCGTGTGGGCCCCCGGTCGGCTGGGGCGGTCCCGGGCCCGGCGTGCTATGCCAACGGCGGCACCGAACCGACGGTCACCGACGCCCACTGCGTGCTGGGCCACCTCGACCCGGACCGGCAGCTCGGTGGCGGTCTCACGCTCGACGTCGGCGCCGCCGGCCAGGCGGTCGGCACGTTGCCGGACGACGCCGACGGCGCCCGCGGCATCCTGACGGTGGTGCGGGCGACCATGAGCCGTGCGCTGCGCAAGGTCTCGACCGAACGCGGGGTCGATCCCGGGGGTCTGGCGCTGGTCGCCTACGGCGGCGCCGGGCCTCTGCACGCCAGCGCGCTCGCTCGTGACCTCGGGATGCGCGCGGTGATCGTCCCACCCGCCGCGGGCGTCCTGTCGGCATTGGGGCTCCTGCTGGCACCACCGCGGGCGGAGGTCTCCCGGACGCTGATGACCGCCGCTGGCGACGACCTCGACGACGTGTGGCGCCAGCTGTCGGACGAGGCGGGCAAGGCGCTGCAGGCGCAGGGTGCGGTCGGCGAGCCGACCCTGACCAGGATCGCCGAGTGCCGCTACGTCGGGCAGTCGCACGAGCTGCGGGTCGACGCCGGTGACGGCGACGGGCGAGGGCGAGCGCAGCGAGCCGGTGGGCGGGGACCCGACATCGTCGCGACGTTCCACCGCGCGCACGAGGAGGCGTACGGCTACCGGATGCCCGAGGAGCAGGTCCAGCTCGTCACGGCGCGCGTGGTGGCTGAGGGCGAACCGGTGCTTGCGGAGCCTCCCGGCGAGTGGGAGCACGACACGGCGGAGGAGCGCACGCGCGACGTGGTCATCGACCGCGACCGGGTGACGACGCGGGTCGTGTCACGTGGCGCACTCGATGTCGGTACCGAGCTCACCGGACCCGTCCTCGTCGAGCAGTCCGACACCACGACCCTCCTCGCTCCGACCGACACCGCCCACATCGACGAGCACCGCAACCTGATCATCACCTTCGACGACGGGCAGGGTGGGTAGATGGCCGAGCAGACGCTGTCAGCGGTCCAGCTCGAGGTCGTGCGCCACGCGCTGGCCGGGGTCGCCGACGAGATGGGGGTCGCACTCCGGCGGGCCGCCTACTCACCGAACATCAAGGAGCGTGCCGACTGCTCCGCCGCCGTGTTCGACCCCGACGGGCAGATGGTCGCGCAGGCCGAGCACATCCCCGTGCACCTCGGCGCGATGCCACGCAGCGTGGAGGCCGCCATCGCGCGCTTCGGCGACCGCCTCGTGCCAGGCACCCAGGTCCTGCTCAACGACCCGTACGCGGGCGGCACCCACCTGCCCGACCTCACGCTCGTCGCTGCGGTCGGCGACGACGACGGCACCCTACTCGGCTATGTGGCCAACCGCGCCCACCATGCCGACGTCGGCGGCGCCGCGCCCGGCTCGATGCCCGCCAGCGCGACCGACATCGCCATGGAGGGACTGCGCATCCCACCGATCCTGGTCGACGTGGACGGCGAGGTGCGCGACGACCTGCTGGAGCTGATCGCCGCCAACTCCCGGACGCCGGGTGAGCGCCGAGGCGATCTGCGGGCGCAGTTCGCCGCGAACCACGTCGGCGGCCGCCGCCTGCGCGAGCTCGCCGGCCGCTACGGCGTCCAGGGACTCCACACGGCGATGCGGGAGGTCTGCGACTACTCCGAACGCCGCGTCCGCGCTGCCATCGCCGACATCCCCGACGGCACCTACCGCGCCAGCGACGTCCTGGAGCTCGACGAGGAGGCGACCATCGCCGTCGAGCTGACCGTCGACGGCCACGATGTGACCGCCGACTTCGCCGGCACCGACCCGCAGGTCCCCGTCAACGTCAACGCCGTGCTCGCG